>NZ_VIKZ01000015.1:9056-44064 GCF_009711985.1 Dolichospermum sp. UHCC 0260
TCTGAAAATACTAAAAATCGTCCCGAAACTCCATCAGTAAATACTTCTAATTCTGTCACTTCTGAAAAATCCAGTAGTAATTCGCCGGCTGTATCTACTGAATCTAATCAAAAACTTATCCAAACCTTACGCCAAATCAAGGAAGAAAGAAAAAATCCTTAGCACCATGATCAAGGATCTGGTGCGTTACGTTATCGTTAACACACCTTACGTATTTTTGAAGAATCAAACCGGATTTCTATAGATTTGTAAGGGTTTAGCAGTGTTTATTGGTGTCAACGTAAGAACCGCCAGGGAATAAATTCCCTGTCTCATAGCTCAAGTCCGTTAAAACGGACTAATAAATTTTGCTAGTGTTTAGTCATCAAAAGAGAACTTTCGATATTAGCAAGGAACTTGAGTTCGGCATGGGGTTTTGCGTTAAGTTGACACCAATGAAGCTCTTGCTTTACCCTTACATAAAAAGACCGCAGAAATATTAGACATGGATTGGATTACTCTCCTGCGATCGCTACAATCTGACTTTCTGAAAAGGTTAACATCTAGTTGTCTACTTCATTGTGAAATAGAAGGTCAACATAGTGAATTAACTATCATTTCTGGTGAGAGATTAAAGGCATTACGGGAATTTTGCTGGTTAATGGCGGAAAAATATAAACGCACTTCCCCAGTCCGTGACGTTTTTATTAATAATCTTAAAGGTAAATTAGGCGAGGAAGTTGTTAAAGAAAGATTAGCGGATTTTATTACGGAAGTAGATTATGAAAAACGCTTTGGTGGTGATGGTAAAAGTGATTTTACACTCACTGCTAATTCTGTAATTGGCGTTGAAGTCAAATCTCGTCACGGTAGTATTGATAGAGTTAGATGGTCAGTGAGTGCAGAAGAAGTGGAAAAAAATGCAGTAATTGTTTGTATTTTGATTCAAGAAGAAGTCAATGAAGCTCAATCTGCATATCACCTTTTTTTAGCTGGATTTCTCCCCACGCAAATGATTAAATTGAAAACTGGGAAAATTTCCTTTGGAATTAATCAATTATTGTATGGTGGTGGTTTATTTTCCTATTTAGAACAATTTTCAATTTCGGCAAATTCTCATAAATCTGATTTACCTCAAAGTCAAATAATTAAACCCCAATCTACACCTGTTGATTTAACTATTTTTTATTTAAATCTCGGTGATGAATATTTCCAAAAAGGGGAATATGCAGCGGCAATTAATAGTTACAATCAAGCTCTACAGTTTAATAATAGTGATGCTGATATTTATTATAAACTCGGTTTAGTTAATTATCAATTAGGTGAATATCACACAGCAATTACTAATTATAGTCAAGCAATAAATATTAATATAAATCATCCTCAAGCTTACAATCAAATAGGTTTAGTACATTATCAAATAGGTAATTATCACATAGCCATAGAAGCTTACACCCAAGCAATTAGAATTAATCCTCATATTGCGATTAATTATAAAAATCGTGCTGATGTTCGTTCTCATATTGGTGATACTCAAGGAGCAATTGAAGATTATAATCAGGCAATTAACCTTAATCCTGATTATGCTACCACGCAAAAAGATAGACAAATATCTCGATATTTATTAGATAAACAACAGCAATTAAAGCAAATAATTGATATTGATCCTCATGATGCTATTGGTTATAAAAATCGTGGACATGATCGGGTTGAATTAGGAGATTATGAAGGAGCAATTACTGATTATAATCAGGTAATTCAAATTAATCCTGATGATATTGATGCTTATTATTGTCGGGGTAATGCTCATTTTGATTTGGGAAAATATGCAGCAGCAATTGCCGATTATACTCAGGTAATTAAAATGAATTTTCACTATGTTAATGCTTATTATAACCGAGGAAATGCCCTATTAGAAATTGCAGATAAACAGGGAGCAGTTGAGGATTTCCATAAAGCAGCAAATTTATATTGGCAAGCAGGAAAATTAGCAGAATATAAAGATACACAAGCTAGAATAATAGAATTAGAAATAGAAGCATCTTTAGATATTTTAAATTTCTAATATCAATTTTTTGTGGTACAGAATCATAAAATCATCCGTCTTTATCTGCGTTTATCTGCGTTTATCTGCGGTCAATAATTATTAAAATCTGACTTTAAAATTTATCAAAACAGTTTATAATAAAATAGTTATTAGTGAGTAACTTACAAGTATATGAATAATCAGGGCAAACAAGTTTATAATTACACCGTCATTCTCGAAAGGGAAGAAGATGGAGGCTATCATGCTTTTTGTCCCCTTCTTAAGGGCTGTCATTCTCAAGGAGATACTTTTGAAGAAGCGATCGCTAATATCACAGAAGCTGTAGAATTATATATTGAAAGTCTCATGGCTGATAATCAACCTATTCCTATTTTCAACTCTGAGACAAACGCTTTATCTCTGCACTTCCTAAAATATCGTGGGCTTTCGCCAACATTTGGGGAATTTTTTCAGCTTGGGGACTATTAACAAGACATTCTCGTAAATCTAATTCATCTAACCTATCAGCCCGATTACCAGGAAACCAATGATCAGCTTGTCCTAACAGATTATAACGCATTTTGCCATAGTCTATCATATCATAAGCCAAAGCCAAATTTAACAGCCACAAAATCACCCGCATATTTACTTCCCCTGGAGTTTCTTCCCAAGTTGGTAAATTAGTTTCCCAGGTTTTTACCCAATCTTCTCCTAAAATATTGATTGCTTCTGATTCCAATCTGGAAATAATTGGTGGTAGAATTTCTGCCGCATTATCTAATAATTCCAAAGTCTTTAAATGCTCATCAAAATCAGTTGGTTTGGCTGCACCTATACTCAAAGTATGCACTTGAGGATGACTCAAACAAAATAAATCATTAAACACCATTGGACTCAAAGGCGCACACAAATCCACTAACTTTTTGGGAGGTTGATATAATAACCCACCTTTATTAGAAGGGCTAATAATAAATACACCCATATCTAATTTAGTTGCAGCTTCAATAGCAGCCCAGTTCTGGCGATTAATATAGTACCAATGCAAATTCACATAATCAAATTGATTACTATTAATTGCTTGCAAAATTATCTCTGTGGGACCATGAGTAGAAAAGCCAATAAATTTAATCTTACCTTCAGATTGTAACTGTTTTGCTACTTCTAAACAACCACCTTCACAAATACTATCATTCCAAGTTTCTGCATTATTAATGCCATGTAAACTAAACAAATCAACATAATCTAACTGAAGATAAGCCAAAGATTTTTCAAAAGTTTGGCGAAATTCTTGAGGGTCTGCAACAGGAGAAACTTTAGTTTGGACTATTAATTTTTCACGAGGAAATTGGGGGAGGATTTTTCCCAACTGCATTTCTGATGTTCCATAACCGCGTGCAGTTTCAATATGATTAATTCCCAATTCTACAGAACGACGAATTACAGCCTCTAAATTTTCCTGATTATCTACGGGAATTTCCTCTGGTGTGACATCTTGCCATTTATATTGATATCGCATTCCTCCGCAGGAAAACACAGGCATTTGTATTTCTGTCCGGCCAAAACGTTTGTATAGCATTTGTGAATTTTTTAACTATCTATTAACTAAGAATTAGGTAAGAATTTGTGTTAGTGCTGATTGCAAATTCGGATATTGATATTCAAAACCTGACTCTAAAGTGCGTTTGGGTAAAACCTGTTGTCCTTCCAAAACCACCTTAGCCCCGTCTCCTAATATAGCTTCTATGGCGAATCCCGGCACAGGCAACCAAGAGGGACGATTCATGACGTTACCCATTGTGGTACTTAAATCATTCATGCGAACTGGTTGAGGAGCAGTGGCATTATATACTCCCTCCATTGTTGGTTTAGTTAAAGCTTGGATAATTAAACTGACAATATCATCTAAGTGAATCCACGAAAACCACTGCTGACCACTGCCAATAGGTCCACCAGCAAAGAGTTTAAAGGGGGTAATCATTTTTCCTAAAGCGCCACCATTACCCAAAACAATCCCAAAGCGTAAAATTACTAACCGCACATTGGTATCTTTTACCTTTCTCGCTTCCGCTTCCCACTCTTGACAGACTTGAGCGAGAAAGTCATTACCAGAAGCACTATCTTCATCAAAACTGGCAGTTTCACTGGTTCCGTAATAACCAATAGCCGAAGTATTGACTAGGACAATGGGGTGAGGATTAGCTTTAGCTATAGCTTCGACAATTTTTTGTGTTCCTAGTTTGCGAGTGTTGAGAATTTCCTGCTTGCGTTCTGGTGTCCAACGTCCCTCAGCAATGGGTTCTCCGGCTAAATTAACTACGCCGTCACAACCAGATATGGCATCTTGCCAAGAGCCGGATACACTGGGGGTATAGGCAATAATTTCTAAGTTAGGAAAAGCTGGGGAGGGAAATACTTTTTGAGCAAAGGTAGGATTGCGGGTTAATACCAAAATTCTATGACCTTCCGTGTGTAGTCTTTCTACCAACCGACTACCCACAAATCCTGTTGCACCACTAATTGCTATTTTCATTGATATTGCTGGTTGTTGATTACCTACTGAGGAATGGGAATTAAATAAAGGACAAATTTTAATTTACAGCACTTTCCGGTGTTATGAGGTACTTATGTAGCGGGCAAGATGCCCGCACTACCGGGGAATCTTTTCTTGCAATTCTTGGAGATTACAGAAAAATTGGCTAAATAATTAACTATGGGGCAAACCTCCTTAATAAAATTGAGTTGGTAACAACACTAACGGAGCTAAAGGCCATTAATGCCGCTGCACTGGCAGGACCGAGAACAAAACCCCAGCTAGGTAATAATACACCAGCCGCGAGGGGAATACCTATTGTATTATAGGCAAAAGCCCAAAATAAATTCTGACGAATGGTATTAAAAGTGGACCGACTTAGCTGAATCGCCTTGACAACATCGGTCAGGGAATTTCGCATTAAAATAATTTCAGCCGTTTCCATAGCGACATCTGTTCCTGAATGTAAAGCGATGCCCACATCTGCCTGTGATAAGGCTGGAGCGTCATTGATGCCATCTCCTACCATAGCGACATAAGTTTTGATTTTCCCACATTGAAGAGATTGAATGGTGGCTGCTTTTTGGGCTGGGGGGATACCTGCCATGATGTCGGTGTTGGCGATTCCTAGTTGTTTAGCGATCGCATTGGCTGCTTCTAATCTATCACCACTCAGGAGCATAACTCGCAAACCCATTTGTCGGAGTTTATCTACTGCGGTTTTTGCATCTGGTCTAAGGGTATCACTAACAGCAATTAATCCGGTTAAAGTTCCATCTACAGCTACACCAATCACGGTTTTTCCCTCTGTAGCTAGTTTTTGTCCCTGTTTTTCTGCGGTTTCATGAATATTAATTTGGTGGTAATTAAACCATTCCCAGTTACCTAAAAGAACTTTTTTTCCCTCAACGACAGCGGATACGCCCATACCTGGTTCAGTATGGAATTCTACAGCATGGGGAATAGCTAAATCTTGGCGTTTGGCTTCTTGCTGAATGGCTGTAGCGAGGGGATGATAAGTACCGCTTTCTACGGCTGCGGCTAGTTGAATGAGAGATAATGGTAAAGTTGATTCGGCAATAACTAGACAATCAGTTACGGTGGGTTTACCTGTGGTGAGAGTTCCGGTTTTATCAAAAACTACCGTGTCTAGTTTATGGACTTTTTCTAAAACGTCGCCACCTTTGATTAATAATCCCCGTTCTGCACCCATACCTGTTCCCACCAAGATGGCTGTAGGGGTAGCTAATCCTAAAGCACAGGGACAAGCAACTACCATGACAGCGATCGCTAATTTTAAACTAATTAACAGGGCAGAATATTGGGTATGGGGGATTAAATGCTGGGGATTATGTCCCATATTGTGAGCCATGATCATGCCACCAGTCATCGTCACATCTGGCCAAAGGTGAGTTCCCAACAAATACCAAAATAGGAAGGTTAAACCAGCCGCTGTTAAGACACCATAGGTAAAATATCCAGCCACCGTATCTGCTAATTTTTGAACTGGGGCTTTGCGAGTTTGGGCAGCTTCTACCAAAGCCACAATTTGGGCTAGAATTGTATCATCACCAGTGCGAGTAGCTTGAATAGCGATCGCTCCTGACTGATTTAAAGTGCCTCCAGTCACAGTATCTCCTGCTTGCTTGATCACGGGTACAGATTCCCCTGTCAGCATGGATTCATCTATGGTAGTTTGTCCAAAGCGCACTTCACCATCTACCGGAATTTTATCCCCTGGTAACACCTGCAACCATTCACCCACACGCACCTGTTCCGCCGGAATTTCCATAATATTAGCCCCAGCAATCAATTTTTCCGATTCTGGATTAATAATTAACCGGGCTGTTTGGGGGGCTAAAGCCAACAATTGGCGAAACGCTTTAGCAGCACGGACTCTAGCCTGTTTTTCTAAAGTTCTCCCCAAAAGAATAAAACCCAACATCATCACCGGTTCATCAAAAAAGCATTCCCAACCCATTTGGGGAAACAATAACGCCACCAAACTTGCAGTATAGGCTGTTAACGTTCCCAAACCAATGAGAGTATTCATATTCGGCGCACCCCGTCGCCAACCTAGCCAACCTTCCACTAAAATTGGTCTACCAGGAATAATAATAGCGATAGTAGCCAGTCCACAATGAAACCAAATGTCATTTAAAAAGGGAAAAATAACAGATCCAATATTACCAAAATGACCAATTCCCGATAGTAACAGTAGTAAACTAGCAATTCCTAACTGTCTAACTATCCCCTGCATTTCTTGGCCTTGTCTTACTTCTGGGTTAGGGATTGCAGATTTATCACCAGCACCTTTAGCCGTCCGTAATTGGCTAGGAAATCCTGTAGCCGTTAATCCCTGAACTAATGCCTCTGCATCTACCTTACCAATTTCCGCCTCTACGACTGCGACTTCTGTTGCGAGATTAACACAAACGCTTTTAACTCCTGGATGCTGAATAAGCTGTTTTTCTACCGCATTAACACATCCAGCACACTTCATCCCTCCAACGTCTAAAATAATTTTCTCTGAGTTAAGTATTTTTGTGGGAGGGGCAGATTCTATAACTATTTCAGATTTGGGGATCAGTTGCATGGCCAGTTTTTAGGTTCGTTCTTGTTAGTTTAGCGCTTAATAACTAGCGTCTCTACTTTGAGGTTAAGCCAAATCCGCCACTTTGACTAAGTGAACAATATTAAGTTTCCCCAACTCCCCAAAATCCTCAAAATCCTCAAAATCACAAAAATCATAGTTCAGATGTTATTTTTGAGGTTAAGCGAAATCTGCCACTTTCACCAAAATCCTAAAAATCATTTAAATCACAAAAATCATAGTTTGCTTTTAGCTGTGTAAATTACAGCCGTTAATTGTACTGGTAACATCAAAATCAGGCTTTTGCAGAAATAATTAATTTCCCAATCTGATACGATACTGAAATATCCCATACTCATCATTAGTAAAATGAGTAAGTGAGTTCGGTTGTGTTTGATAATTTGCATATCAATTTCAATTAATTAATAAACTTTCTAAAACCAACCTTGCTTATTCACAAAATAAGTATTAACAAATTCTTCATGGGGTTTATTGAAATAAATCATGGCTTCAATCAAACCAACGATTTGCATAACTATCAATGTAAATCCGTAGGTAAAAGAGCCACCAATTACAGAAATTGCTAACATAATAAAACCTTCTGATGTGTAACCAAGAATAAATTTATGCAGCCCAAATCCACCAAAAATAATTCCAGCATAACCAGCCAACAGTTGTTTAGTAGTGTATGATGGGTTGAGATTACTCATATTTAGTTATACTCCTTGATGATTGGTAATTGGTAATTGGTAATTGGTAATTGGTGATTGGTGATTGGTGATTGGTGATTGGTGATTGGTGATTGGTAATTGGTAATTGGTAATTGGTAATTGGTGATTGGTAAGATTTAAATGTGGATAATTTTTTCTGAAAAGTAATCGTAAAAATATCAAATTTTCTGATAAAACATCACAAATTTGGCAGAAAAATATTGTGCAGTATCTTCGCTAATTTTCAGGTAGTAATTAACCTCAAAGTTAGTAAATATCCGACACTATAGATTTTTCTACATATTTATTGTTATGAAATCCGGAGGATTTTGTTTGAGAAGTAATTAAGTAGTTAGCAGTGAGAATAAAAACAGTTACCAACAACCTCATGAATTATCTTGACCTGTTCACTGACAACTGTACGGGCGAAGCATTTGGAGAACTATTTTTGGCAATAACCGATAATTTATCTTCCAAATGCTTCGCCCCTACTGACAACTGACTTAATTATTACTACCTAAAAGAAACAAACTAATTAATGTGCCACTATTCCAAAGACTGTGGAGAAGCATAGAAGAAAGTAAATTGCGCGATCGCGTGTAAACTATTCCTAAGACGATTCCTAATGCTGTCAGCGGCAGTATTTCTGATAAACTTAGGTGAGCAGCCGCGAATAACAAGCTACTGATCAAAATTGCCCCCCAAACCGACGTATAACGAGTCAGAGATGGTAATAAAAAGCCGCGAAATAGGAATTCCTCAAAAAACGGTGCAGCTATGGCTGCGGTAAAGAAAAATATCCCCAATGCGGTATTATCCCGGCTTTCTAGTGCCATTTGTAAAAGTGGATTACTGCCACCTTGTCCTTGCCACAATTTTTGATTAATCAGTGATACTATCACCACAATCGGTAAAGCTGTACAATAGCCACCGAGTCCCCACAAAAACCAATTACTGAAGAAATTGAAGCGAAACCAGTTCTCAGGAAGGGGGAAAAAACGCCTAATGGAAAAATATAGAACTGAAAAGCAACCAAAAGCCACAAACATATAACTAACTAAAACCATAAAAGCCTCAATTCTGGCATTTCCTGTACCACGAGGAATAGGCAAAATAGATAATAATTCTGGTATAAATAATTGCCCCATCAAGAAAAATCCCAGGATAAAAACCTGAATAATTATTTCCCAATTCCAAGGAGTTGACCAAACCAAATTGCCATTTGTCGCTAATAGGGATGCTTGACCTTTAAGCAAGCGTTGAAACAATAAGAAAATCAGCAGGATTAGCCCTATAAAAGCTGTTAAGGTGGGGATAGTAGCAATTATCGCTAATTTTAACAATGCTTGGGTTGCTGCTGCTTGTTGGGCAATTTTCAGAGATAATAAAGCTTCTTGACGTTGTTGAAGTTGATATAATTGATCTAAAGCCGTAAAACGAAACCAACTATTTAAATTTTGTTGAATTATTTGTTCAGCTTTGGGTAATAGACGGGGAGGTTTACTCCATATTCCGCTTAATACTTGAGCAGTTTCTTGATATTTGGGGTTGATATCTGAATGTTGCTGTAATTGATTCCAAGTTTTAATAGCCTTATCTGCTTCCTGTTGCTGTGCTTGCAAAATTCCCAACCGCAAATCTACTTCCGCTAACAATTTTCCTTGTTGTTGGCTAGATTTCTGTAAACTTTTTTCCTCTGCGGAAACAGGAGTAACTGCTGAAGATTGTAGTGCTGCTAATTTTTTATTAGTTGTCTCTAAACTAGTTTGAATAGATTCACTTGCTTCCTGATATTGCTTTATCGCGCTTTCTAAAGGATTTGCACCGAGAATAGATTCTTGAAGTGTTTGAATACTTTTGTCGCTGCTATCTTCTGGTTTCCATGCTTGGGCTTGTAAGACGATATTAGTCTGGTACAATTCTAGACGACTCTGGAACTGAGGTTTTTGCCAGCTATTCAATAAAGATAAGCCCGACAACATTATTGCTAACAAAGTTAGCCCAATTAACAGCAACCGTTTAATTGTCATCTATCCCCCTTAGACTTACGAGTACAGGAGCATCATCAGCCCCTTGGTAATTATAAGCTAGTCCCGCAGAGGGAAATTAAAATTTCAAAAAAGTAGCTTAGATCAGGTCTGTGTGGGTGTTAGTCATTGCTCTAAGTCGGTAATGTCCACGAAGTCTTCTAATGCTTCTCCCAGCCCGGATTTCTCATAAAGAAACAGAAAATCGGGGTCAAAAACTGCTAAAATCTATATTGCACAAATATCACAGCAGTTTAAGCATGGTTATAAACGTACCCGAACTACCATGGGTTCTGGCAAAACAGAAGCAATTCCTAATAGACATCTTCAGAAAAGAATGTAGAGACGTTCCATGGAACGTCTCTACAAGGGTTGTAAGTCACGCATATTTAATTTTCACCAGATGTCTAATAGACATCTCCGAAAATGAATGTAGAGACGTTCTATAGAACGTCTCTACAAGGGTTTCAAACCACGCACATTTAATTACCGGAGATGTCTAATGAATAAATTCCTGGTCTCACGCAGAGACGCTCCAGGCACGGAGAGAAATACAAGAGAATGTGATCTAAAATGGAATGGATTTTAACAGGAACGGAAAAACCCCCTAATTGGTTTATTGAATTAGTGAAAAGTTACCCAACAGGTGGTGATTTTGCGGCTCAATTATTTTGGCAACGGGGAATTCAAGATCAGGAAAAGTTAGCGGCTTTTATTAATTATCAAAGTTATCAACCTGCCAGTTCTTTTGAATTTGGACAGGAAATGAATTTGGCTGTAGAAAGGTTAATCACTGCGGGGAAAACGGGAGCAAAAATTGTTATTTGGGGAGATTTTGATGCAGATGGAATTACTTCGACTGCGGTATTATGGGATGGTTTGGGTGAATTTTTTCAGCAACATCGTCAATTAAGTTATTATATTCCCAATCGTTTAACTGAATCTCATGGTTTAAATAAACCAGGAATTGATATTTTAGCTGCACAAGGTTGTCAGTTAATTGTTACTTGTGACACGGGCAGTACAAATATTGCCGAAATCATTTATGCCCAAAGTTTAGGGATAGATGTGATTGTGACTGACCATCATACATTACCCTCAGAACGTCCTCCCGTAGTCGCAATTATCAATCCTCGTTATTTAGCTAAGGAACATCCTTTATATCATCTTTCTGGTGTGGCTGTTGCTTATAAATTGGTGGAAGCTTTATATATAAGTTTGCCAGATATTCCTGCACATCCTTTAACTGATTTACTAGATTTAGTTGCAGTGGGATTAATTGCCGATTTGGTCCAATTAAGTGGTGATTGTCGGTATTTGGCACAATTGGGAATTCAACAATTACACACGGATTATCAAAAACTACCAACAGCCAGAAGAAGGCCAGGTGTGGGTAAGTTATTAGAATTATGCCAGAAAAGTGGCGATCGCCCTACAGATATTTCTTTTGGTTTGGGACCGCGAATTAATGCGGTTAGTCGCATTCATGGTGACGCTAGTTTTTGTGTAGAATTATTGACGAGTAGAGATATGCAGCGTTGTCAACAACTTGCAGAAGAAACAGAATTAGCTAATTCCCGTCGTAAGTCTTTACAAAAAGATGTCCAAGTCCAAGTTACGAAAAAACTCAATCAATTAGACTTATCCACTACCAGCGTCATTGTTTTAGAAGATCCTCAATGGGCAGGTGGTGTTTTGGGTTTGGTTGCTGGTCAAATTGCCCAGGAAACGGGACGACCGACAATTTTATTAAGTACAGAAGGAAAAGAAAATGGGGCAGATTCTAGCCCATCCTTTGCGCGAGGTTCGGCACGTTCAATTAATTCTGTTGATTTATATCAATTAGTTCAAGAACAAGCCCATTTATTACATCGTTTTGGTGGACATCCTTTTGCAGCGGGTTTGAGTTTATTAGTAGAAAATATCCCCTTATTTACAGCCGCAATTAACCAAAAATTACGCCAATCTTTAGGAGGAATTAATCTTACTCCCACAGTCCAAGCTGATTTGGTGGTGACGGTTGCAGATTTGGGTAAAGATTTATTTTTAGAATTGAAACTTTTAGAACCCTGTGGTATGGGAAATCCTATTCCCAAGCTACTAATTAAAAATTGTTGGTTTGAAAATTCTTGGCATAGAAATGAACAAGATTTAAAAGGAAATAAAATCCAATATATTAAAACTGATTTTAATCTTCGAGATGATTCTACTAATAATCCCTTTCCAGGAATTTGGTGGGGACATTATAAGGAAGAATTGCCTATAGGTAAATGTGATTGTATTGCCGAAATTGATTTTAATAGCTTTAAAAAACGCTATGAAATTAGATTAGTTGCAGTACGTTCCCATACGGAAACTGAACTGAAAACTCAGAATTCGGCAATGATTTTAGATTGGAGAAATCAGGAAGATTTAGGAGAATTAAAATCAGAAAAATCATTATTAATTATGAAAGATTGTCCTACTAATTGGGATAATCTCCGGTTATGGTGGAAACAATCGCTAAATCAACAAAAACAATTAGTGATTGCTTGGAGAAAACCCCAAAATCAGACTCCTAGAGATGTTTTAGTAACTCTGGTAGGTATTGCTAAATATCTTGGTCGCACAAACCAGCTAGTTACCCGTGTGCAGATTTTAGAGAAATTGGGTATCAGTGACCAAAGCCTATATTTAGGATTTCAAGCTTTAAAATATTTAGGCTTTATCGTCCAACGTCAAAATCATCACTTACAAATAAGTTGGGATTTTAAATATTATCAAAAACCTGCTGATTATGCTATTAGTCAATTTTTAGCCGCAGTCAGAGAAGAACAATTTCAAAGAGATTATTTTTCTCATGTTCCTCTATCTATTATTGTTGCCATGATTGGTAAATAATCTCATTTCGTAGGTTGGGTTGACGTAAGGAAACCCAACATTTGAACATCAGAAATAATGGAAAATCCAACATTTGAACATTAGAGGATGTTTTAAAAGTTTTTAATGTGTAAACAGACCCCTCTCCAAACCTCTCCCCTACCAGGGGAGAGGCTTTAAAACCCCCATTCCCTTGTAGGGAAGGGGGGGGAGGGGGGTTAGGTTTTTGGAGATTATGGGTTTCATATAATACTTTTCAAACAACCTCTTAGAAATAATGGAAAACCCAACATTTGAACATTAGAAATAATGGAAAATCCAACATTTGAACATTAGAAATAATTGGTTTTGTTGGGTTTCGCAAAGCCTGAACCCAACCTACCTTTTAACTCTCTTTTTATTCCTGGAAAAACTTCTTATCAATAGCTTTGGTATGTTCTTTATTGGCAGAAGTTGCTGTTATATGATAACTAAGTAGGTCATCTACAAAGGGAATCGTTAACTTAAATGTACCATCAGGATTTACTTTGACTTTTTGACCATCAATAGTGACATTTGCACCTTCTTCTGTTGCACCATGAAGAACTAATTCTGCATCAACGACAACCCAGAAATCCGTACTCGGACGACTGAAAATACGGACTGTACCAGAACGCGCTAAACACAACCACTGATTATCATTATTCACATAACCAATTTCTGTCATGTAGTCCCGTTCACCCCTGGGAATAGGCACATAACGACTAGATGTTGCGGTTTCACATTCATATTGTGCATCAAATTGAGGACGTTGATAGCTTAGATCAAGGTTTGTAACATCATAGACCCGAATTGCTAAAATGGTAAGTCCTTGATTCTGTAATGTTTGTTGATGATTATCGGAAATATACCAAGACAGGTAAGCCCATTTGGGAGTGCGAGGTGTGAAGATAATTCTGGTATTTCCAGTCACAGTCATGGGATTAATATTAGTCCAAGCTTCTATCTCTGCATCTAACTCGATAGCTATGTCTTCATTTGTGGCTGTGGGATGCAATAGAGTAGGATATATCTCTTCTTCTATTTCCAGTTGTGTGAGTGCAATTGGACTGTTAATGGCGTTTAAAGCCTCTCCTAACTCTGATGGTAAATCTTGATTTTGCGGTGGTTGGTTGACTGGTTTAGGGGTTGTATTCAGGAGTTCTGATAGGCTGCTATCTGGCTTAACTGGTGTCGAAGTGATACCAAGTAATTCTGATAGGGATGTAATATTTTGATTAGATCTAGTTACAGGTAGTTCTAGTACTTCTAATAGAAAATTGCTGACTTCATCTGTGGAGATATCTGCATCATTTGGTTGGTGGTGAATATTCGGGATTTGGGGAAAGTGATTATTAACAACAACTACAGGGTCTTCCGTATCCCAAACTACTTCATCATAATCTATATTCAGATCAATTTCAGAAATTTTGTTTATTTGATTGTGAGGAGAACTTGTCTGCGGTATATCTATGACAGCTATATTGCCAATTGCTGTTATTTCCTCGGAGTTTTCTTGTTTGTAGTGATTTGCACCATTACCATTACCATTGCCATTACCATTGTTAGCGAGAATTGATGCGAATGCTTCTGAATCTGACAGAGTAAAAACTGTTTCTGGAAGGGAATCGGTTTCCGGATTTGAGGATAGCGAAGCGCCGCTGGAAGCAACTCGATTTTTTCTTCTCAACCACAATGGTAAAAAAATACTTAATCCCGCAATAAAAAATAAAGGTAGTAGTAAGAAAAACTTCATATTCTTGGTAATCATTGAAGGATTATCAAGAGGATTTATCAACCCTGTTTCCCCTTTATTTTTTATAGATGGGGGTGTAACTAATGTTTCGGGAATTGCTGTTAAAGATGGAGTTTGAGAAACTGTAGGAGTGGCTGTGGTAGCCATAGGTCTAGAAATAGTTTGTAATGTTCTGGCTGCAATAGCAATTGCTTCTGTTTCTCTAGCAGCTTTTATTGAATCTTCTCCTGGTTTAGCTAAAATAAAGCCTAGAAAATCTCTAATTTTAGGACTGGGATTTTCTTTATAAACGTAAACAAAAGACTGAGAAAAGGGATATTTAGAATTATTTGGTAAGTAGTTTTGTACTTCTAATACTCGCACATCTGGCAGATTGGAAATTTGATTTGCTAAAACATAGCTAATGCCATCATTACCTAATTCTCTAATGATGTCAGTTGTGTTATCTTCCACCATTTGCACAGCATTAGCACCTGTTAGTAATTGTCCAGACTTAAATGTTGAATATTCACCAAAAGAACTGCGAGTATCACTATTTAAGGGACGATCTATAAATCTAATCTTACCTTTACCTTTTCCTATTTCTGACCAATCTGCAATTTCTCCTCGAAAAATCTTGGCAAATTGCTCAATAGTTAAACTGTCAGAAAAGAGATTATTCATACCAACAATGATGGCAATTTTTTCTCGACGCACCAACACCTGTTTTAACCCTTGTGCTTTTTCTTCTGGGGTGAGTCTACGACCAAGGGATGCTAGGTCAACTTTACCATCTAAAACCGATTTTATAGCATATTCATTGCCATTTACGTCAATTTCTACCTGAGTTCCTGAAAACTGTTTTTCAAAGTTTTCTTTGAGGCTTTGGTTGACAATGATAGAGTTAAGAGAACCGTCAATTTTAATGACAGTACCATTTTCTACTTTTTTCGGTAAAGCAAAAGCCGGAGTATTACTCTCAGATTCCGCGCGGACGGGTAGGGAAATCAAGAGATTTGCTCCCACTGGACTGGTAGTTATAGCCATTAATAAGGCCAGTTTGAGAATTACACGATCTTTTTTTTGTTGTTGCCACATATATCCCTGATTTAGCTAATATAAATGAACTACTCGCCAACGCCAATACTCAAAATATCGTTTTGATTGAGAAGATGGGTTAATTATACAGCGTTATTTATTTTTATCTGTAATAACACAAGTGATAAAAATAAAAAAGGCGGAGTCGGGAGTCGGAAGCACAAGGAAGGAATCAGGAGGTGTCAACTGAAGCTAGAAATGCCTTATCTATTGGCTTCTACCCCAACCACGAAATAAATTTCTCCAGAAAAGAATGTAGAGACGTTCCATGGAACGTCTCTACAAGGGTTGTAAGTCACGCATATTTAATTTTCACCAGATGTCTAATAAACTTACGGTCTTATCGCTAAATTGCGTTTCAACGCACTCTGATTAATTAAAAACCGAAATTCGTTTTTTATCCCGTGTATTTTCCTTTACTAATTCTAATCGTTCATGGGGAAGTAGACTTTGCTTATCCTGCACTTTGGAATAAGGAATATAAGTTATGTCCAAGTGTGGGGAGAATTGACGCGGCTTTTGGGGATAGGAATTTTGTTTGTTCTTGTTTACCGATAGAGGCTTATAGTTAATTAATAGCTTTCAGCAGTCAGCTAATTATTATATAAAATTTTAAGTGCTATCGCTGATATTGTCAATTCGGTTCAGTAGGAGCTTAGATTAAGGAACGCAACCCAACATAATGAAAATATCTGATTCAGACGAAAAAATCCTCAAAATCGCCACTTCAAATAAACAATCACATCCTGAAAATCCTCAAATCCTGGATATCCTGATTCAGACAATTACAATTTCAGTATCCCACCAACAACTTACAAATTACCATCCTGTAAATCCTCTAATCCTGGACATCCTGATTCAGACAATAAAGATAGTTGATTACACTTTCTCAATTGGGGTATTTATTGCCATGAATAGTGTTTTATAAAGATAAACCTTACAATTATGAATGGAGTTACTCCCAAGAGTCAGAACTGGCGTACAATACTGGAATTGACTAATATTAAGCCACGCCAAGTTAAAAACAGTATCTTATGCCAGCATTTTTATTAGAGGTCGGTACAGAAGAATTACCCGCAGGTTTTTTGAGTGACGCTATTGTACAATGGCGATCGCGCATTCCCGAAAGTCTCAAAACCCACAATCTCCCCGAAGCTGTTGTCGAAGTCTATGGAACACCGCGACGGTTAGCAGTTCTCATTACCGGTTTACCTTCCCAACAAGCAGATAGGGAAGAAGAAATCAAAGGACCACCCGCACAAGCAGCTTTTAAAGATGGACAACCCACTAAAGCCGCCATTGGTTTTGCGAGTAAGCAAGGTGTAGATATTTCCGCTTTAGAAATTCGTCCCACAGAAAAAGGCGATTTCGTCTTTGTGAACAAACAAATTCCCGGTCGTCCCATAGCCGACATTTTAACCGAACTTGTCCCCCAATGGGTCTGGAACTTAGAAGGTAAGCGGTTAATGCGCTGGGGACATGGTGACGGGAGATTTTCCCGGCCAATTCGCACTTTAGTCACATTATTAGATGGGGAAATTTTACCATTAGAATTAGAAAATGGGGCAAAAGTTGTCAAGAGTAATCGCCTTTCTCGCACCCATAGAGTATTACACCCCGAACCCGTCAGCATTTCCCACGCTACAGAATATGTAAAAACTTTGGCTTCTGGTTATGTGAATGTACCTCCAGAAAACCGAGCCGAAATCATCACAAATCAAGTTAAAGCCGCCGCCGAAAAATTAGGCGGATACACCCCAATTTACCCGGAATTATTAGCAGAAGTTGTCAATTTAGTGGAATATCCCACCGCAGTTATTGGTAAATTTGAAGAGGAATTTCTCAAATTACCAAAAGAAGTAATTACCGAAGTTATGGTAAGTCACCAGCGGTATTTTCCCGTTTTCAAAAATGCAGAATGTCAGGAATTATTGCCCAATTTTATCACTATTAGTAACGGAGATCCTGCCAAATCTGATATTATTGCTGTCGGTAATGCTAGAGTAATTCGAGCGCGGTTAGCAGACGGCAGATTTTTCTATGAAGCTGATTTATCTAAACCTTTAGAAAGCTATTTACCCCAATTAGAAAAAGTCACATTTCAAGAAGATTTAGGTTCAGTTCGTGCCAAAGTTGAAAGGGTTGTTAAAAATGCCGAAAAAATTACTACTCAATTACAACTAAATCCAAACCAAACCCAGAATATCCAAAGGGCTGCATTACTTTGTAAAGCCGATTTAGTCACGCAAATGGTTTATGAGTTTCCTGAATTACAGGGAATTATGGGCGAAAAATACGCTTTAGCAAATGGTGAAAATCCAGAAGTTGCAAAAGCGATTTTTGAGCATTATTTACCCAGAAATGCTGATGATATTTTCCCCCAAACTCTCACAGGTCAAATTGTCGGTTTAGCTGATAGATTAGATACATTAGTTAGTATCTTTGGTTTGGGTTTAATTCCCACAGGTTCATCAGATCCTTTTGCATTACGTCGCGCGGCAAATGCGATTGTTAATATTACCTGGTTGGCGAATTTGCAAATTAATTTATCAACCCTTTTAGAACAAATCGCCACAGATTTTGCTACAACTTTTAATAAAGATGCCAAATCCTTAATTAAAACCTTGCAAGAATTTTTCCTGCAACGGATTCGCACCTTATTACAAGACGAAAAACAGATAGATTACGATTTAGTAAATGCAGTTTTGGGAGAAAATGATCCTGAATACACAGAACGGGCATTAACGGATTTATTAGATGTCCGCGATCGCGCTCTCTATTTACAAAAAATCCGCAAAGATGGTACATTAGATAAAATCTACGAAACTGTCAACCGTTCCACCCGGTTAGCAGCACAGGGAAATTTAGATTTTCAAACCCTAGAACCACAATCTTTAATAAACCCCGAACTGTTCCAGAAAAAATCCGAATCTGCATTTTATAACGCTTTGCTGGAACTAGTTCCCCAAACCCAAGCAGCACAACAAAATCGGGATTATCAACTGTTAGTAACCGCACTAGCAAAAATCGCTCCTACCGTGGGTACATTTTTTGATGGTGAAGACAGCGTTTTAGTTATGGACGCAAATCCCGATATTAAGCAAAATCGCTTAAATTTACTGGGATTACTGCGAAATCACGCCCGTGTATTGGCGGACTTTGGCGCAATAGTCAAAAATTTGTAGCCTAAAGCAACAAAAAGTTGTGTAATTTCTGCCAATTAACACTACAATAGGGAAGCTTAACCAGGGATGCTACATAGTCTATGCCAGAAGCGCTAATTATTGGATTCGGAAAATCCGGTGTTGCTGCGGCAAGATTGTTGAAACAGGAAGGCTGGGAGGTTGAACTTTGCGATAGTAGCACCTCCCCAACCCTCCTCGAACAACAACAAAAACTCGCCAGTGAACACATTACCGTCAAATTAGGAAACACACCAGAATTCACCGATTCTGATATATCCAAGTTAATAGTTGTCAGTCCCGGAGTTCCTTGGGATATTCCTATTTTAGCCAAACCGCGAGAACTAGGTATAGAAACTATTGGGGAAATGGAACTGGCTTGGCGACATTTACAAGATATTCCTTGGGTAGCAATCACTGGTACAAATGGTAAAACTACCACCACCGCTTTAACTGCGGCCATTTTCCAAACCGCAGGATTAAACGCTCCCGCCTGTGGTAACATTGGTCATGCTGCTTGTGAAGTTGCTTTATCTACGAAAAAACCCGATTGGATAATTGGCGAACTTAGCAGTTATCAAATCGAATCTTCTGTAACTTTAGCACCTCGCATTGGCATTTGGACAACTTTCACACCAGATCATTTAGCCCGACACAAAACATTAGAAAATTACTATAATATCAAAGCCAAATTATTACATAATTCCCAAATCCAAATATTTAATGGTGATGATGTTTATTTGAGCAAATTAGGATTAAATCATTGGCCAAACGCCTATTGGACAAGTGTTAAAGGTGAAAAATTCCTAATAGGTGAAAAAGGCTTTTATATCGAGAATGGCTGGGTAATGGAAAAAATTACCGCCACACCCCAAGCCATTGTAGAGGTATCTGCATTGCGAATGGTAGGGGAACATAACCAGCAAAATCTCCTCATGTCTGTCGCCGCTGCTAGATTAGCAGGTATAGATATTACCGCAATTTCCCAGGCTGTCCGTGAATTCCCTGGAGTTCCCCACCGCTTAGAACATATCTGCAATTGGCAAGGAATTGATTTTATTAATGATAGCAAAGCCACCAATTACGACGCAGCCGAAGTCGGTTTAGCATCTGTGCAAAGTCCTGCCATTTTAATTGCTGGTGGTGAAGCCAAAGCCGGAGATGATAGCGCCTGGTTAGCCCAAATTCAAGCTAAAGCCGCCGCAGTATTACTCATAGGTAACGCAGCACCAGCATTTGCCCAACGGCTGCAAGAGGTGGGATATAGCAATTATCACATAGTCGAAACGATGGCAAATGCTTTACCCATGTCTGCGGAATTAGCCAAAAAATATCAAGCCTCCGTAGTATTATTATCTCCAGCTTGTGCGAGTTTTGACCAATATCCCAACTTTGAAATGCGGGGTGAAGACTTTCGGCAATTGTGTCAGAAATATCTAGTACCGTAGGTTGGGTTGACACAAGGAAACCCAGCATTTGGCTTTGGTGAATGAAAATATGGATTTATTTCACGCAGAGACGCAGAGACGCAGAGACGCAGAGAGGATGAGTAGCGTTGTAGGTTAGGTTGATGCAAGGAAGTCTAATATTAATCAAATTTATATGTTTTTAGGACTTACGCACTATACAAATTAATCATTTTATGTATTGAAGGAAATACGTTGTTTCAGGCTTTCATTGATGATTACATTGATCGTAAACAGACAAGTATGGTAGGGGTTTAGCACTGCTAAACCCCTACGAGGAACCTGATTTTTCACTAATATATATTCTGTTTTTTTTTGTCAATTCGTAAGTTATAGTTTTGATCTCTGTTCCCTTTCTTAACGAGTGAATTTAATTTTGTCCGACTACCTACTTTACTCATCCTATGTGCGATAATTGTCCAAGCAGGCGTGAGGATGTAATATGACAGACAAAAACTGGCAAGATGAAGAACTGTGGATTGTCACCGCAAGTAGTTCTGATAATGGTTCAAAACAAGGGATGAAAGCTGTTAGAGGTAATGGTAATCCTTACAGTAGTCCTGCGGTTACGGATGAAGAAATAAAAAACAGTCGCATTACAGCCGGCACCTTAGCGAAGCAAATGTCGCACTTTGTGGGTGTAATCAGTGGTGTGTTTAGTAATGTTCAGAAGCAAGTCGAAACCCAAGGGGAACTCCAGCTTGATGAAATTACCCTCACGGTAGAAATTAGTAGTGAAGGTGAAATTAAATTACTGGGTACGGGTGTAAAGGCTGCTGGTAAGGGTGCAATTGAGCTAAAATTTAAGCGTTCATCACCCCAATCACCTGTAAATTGACCGCAATATGGCTAAGAATTGCGCTGTTGTCATTGGCGTTAACGAATATGACGAAATTCAGTGCCTCCAGTATGCAAAAACTGATGCAGAACGGGTGCGCGATTATTTTTCAACTGGTTTAGGTGTACAACCAGAGTATCTATATTTTTTCTCTGATGATTCACCGCGCAACAGCCTGGGAAAGAAAACTCAACCAACCTACGGTACACTAAACAGCTTTTTCAATGATCGCTTTGAACAGCCTTTTTTAGAATCTGGGGATACTCTCTGGTTCTATTTTAGCGGTCATGGGATGCCCCACGAAGGACGAGATTATTTATTACCCATAGATGGAAATCCTCGCACTGTACCCAATTTAGCAATTCCCATTACCTACATCACAGAACGTTTACGGCGCAGTGGTGCAGATAATATAGTTTTATTTATTGATGCTTGTCGCAGCACTGGTCAAAAAAGTGGTGGTTTAGGAATTGGTGAAGAAAAACAGCAAGGTGTAATTACCTTCTTTTCCTGTAGTCCCAGTCAGGTTTCCTACGAAATTGAGGACATTCAACAGGGTGCTTTTACTCATGTATTACTCAATGGGTTGCAAATTCAAGGTGAAAGCAACTGCGCGACGGTTGAACGGTTGTATAACTATTTGCGCTATCAAGTTCCCCAATTGACCCAAAAGCATAAAAATTATCCTCAGACTCCCTATGCTGCCATAGAACCTGCAACAAAATTGCATTATATTTTATTGCCTAAATCTGCCACTGACAGGGATATTAGCACCCTGAGAGAAGATGCTATGCAAGCAGAAATTGAAGGAAATTTTGATTTAGCTTTTCAGTTATGGGTGCGTGTGAACGTGGCCGCAGGTGGACAGGATATGAAAGCCATTGCAGCCTTTGGGAGATTGTCAAATAAGCAGAACCTAACCCCCCAACCCCCTTCCCTACCAGGGAAGGGGGAGAAATCAAAGCCTCTCTCCTCCCAGGAGAGAGGTTTGGAGAGAGGTTCTTCAGAAGCACAGGGACAGAAAATAGCAGTAGCAAAACGCCAGGAGTTGACTGTAAATTTAGGTCAAGGTTTAACCATAGAACTGGTGCGAGTGCCTACAGGGAAGTTTATGATGGGAATGCCCCCAGAAGAACGCCAAATAGCCCTAGAAAATGCTCTGAAATATAACGTAGAGCGTGAAAAGGCTGAAGAATGGTTAGATTGGTCTACCCCCCAGCATGAGGTGTATCTGCAAGAGTTTTTAATGGGCAAATATGCTGTTACCAATGCCCAATGGTACGCTGTCATGAAAACTAAGCCATCTGAGCAATATGATTTCAAGTTTCAAGGCGATAAGCAGCCTGTAATTGGCGTTTCCTGGCACGAAGCCCAGGCTTTTTGTGAAAAGCTATCTGAACAAACAAAGCGGGCTGTCAGATTGCCCACAGAGGCAGAATGGGAATATGCCTGTCGGGCTGGAACAACTACAGCCTTTGCTTTTGGTAAGACTATTACAACTGATCAAGTTAACTATAACGGCAATTATCCTTATGGTGATACCCCCAAGGGCAAATATCGAAAATGTACCGTAAATGTGGATAGTTTCACCCCTAACCCCTGGGGTTTATATCAAATGCACGGGAATGTCTGGGAATGGTGTTTGGATGAATTTCACGACAGTTATAGCGAAAAGCCAGCGCGTTTAAAAAGTAATGGCAATGAACCTTGGGGAGAATTAAAGGTAGTTAAAGAAGATAACGGTGCTTATATATGTCGGGGCGGTTCTTGGTGCAACTATGCTCTCAATTGCCGTTCGGCGAATCGTTACTGGCTCAACGCGCGTTATCTAGCCTATCCTCTCGGTTTTCGTGTTGTGTTCGGGTCTTCCTCGCCAGGACTTTCTTAGCCCTTTACCCTCTTGCGCTTTTGCGCTCTTCTCTTTATTTCTTTACCCTTGCGAGCGCCAGCGAGCGAATTTTTTTTATTATATACATCTTCAAAAATGTAGAGACGTTCCATGGAACGTCTCTACAAAGGGTTTAATATCATCAAAAATCATTTGTTAAAGACTTGTAAACAATATCGCCGATTAATATTCGGATGTTGTAAATTGAGGGTGGCTATCCTTGCTTATACTTCTTAGTATGTATGGCACATAGCTTGGGGTTGAGTTATTAAACGGGGCGGTTCTTGGTACAACAATGCTATCAATTGCCGTTCGGCGAATCGTAACAGGAACAACGCGCGTAATCAAGACAATAATCTCGGTTTTCGTGTTGTGTTCGGGTCTTCCTCGCCAGCACTCTCTACAGTCAGAGTTGATAGGAGGGATTCTATCAAGCGTACACCAGAGAGTCCAAACTCAAACCCAGTGATGTGGGTGACTATATCCAAATATAAAACCGAGCCAGTTAGCTTGGTAGGGAAACCGAAGACTTGACTGGCTCAATTCAAAAACATTTTCCTAGTACCATAGTACCGTAGGTTGGGTTAAGCAAAGCGCAACCCAATATCAATCAAATTGATGTATGTTAAGGTTGACAACACTTAAATCTTGCAAATCCTGATTCAGACAGTTAAAGATTTTTAAGATATTAATTTTTAATCTTAAAAATGAAAATTTATATACTTAAAATGAACACTCTTATCAATAAATAATCCTGTTAATCCTTAAATCCTGTTAATCCTGATATGGCTAACGCCAGCCACGCTTCGCTATCAGACAATGGCAAATGTTGGGTTTCCTTGTGTCAACCCAACCTACTTTACTACTTTACTAAATATAAGATTTTCAAATTTCTCTCTTGAGAAGGATTATTAACATATTAATAATCTGTAGAATGGATTATATATTTTACCCTGAGTGAAGTTGGGCTTGGTTTACCCTCCAAGCCTTTTTATTTATTTGCTCGTCCTTTAACCTATTATTTATTGGCTGTCATACCTGGACCTTGTGCTTCTTGTATCATCTCAGGAGAAAGTTCTCGCACTATCCGCAAGGGAAATAGACGAGTTGAGGAAATTTGAGCATAGTCAGAAGTTAGAAAAGGAGCATATTGACTAGCTTCAGGCGTTAACTGTGCCGCCATTGCTAGGGTAACACCTTTGAGGAACTTCCGCACGTCTTTAGCCTGTTCTCCAGTTACTTCTTTATTCAAGATAGGTAGTTTTCCTTGTTGATATGGCGTGAGGTTAGGATCTACAACACTTAAATGAGAACCACCAACCACAGCTACTAACCATTTTGGAGAGGGGATTTTCGCAAAACCGATAACTTGTTCAGTTAATGGTGGGGTGATTTTATCTGCGGAACTGGAGAGGATTAATGTGGGAATTTGTACTTTTGTTAACCCAGTTTCTCCAAACATTAAAGAAGTGGTAGGATTAAGAGCGATCGCTTGTTTAATTCTAGCATCTCTCAATTGATAAGTCTTTTCTGGTAATGCTTGCGCCGCACACTGAAGACTTTCACTCAAGTTAGTTTTACCTAATTTCCGCTGACAGCTTTGTTTCAGGTTTTCGATTTGTAACTCACCTCCCGCTAATGCTAAAGCCGTTCCTCCACCAAAAGAATAACCTACAACCATCACATTATTAGTTGCTAGTTTTCCTTGTAAGGGACTATTCGCAGTTTGGTTAAGTTTTTCCAATTCATCTAAAATAAAACTGATATCACGCGGACGGTCTAAAAATTCTTGGGGTGCAACCAGTTGGTTTTTATTTTTTTTGACTGCTTTAAAACTAGTTTCATTACTACCAGGATGTTCTAAAGCTGCAACGACATAACCATGAGAAGCTAAATGTTCAGCTAAGTAGCGTAAGTCAGTCCTCACTGAACCCCGACCATGAGAAAAGACAATTACAGGTTTATTTGTACTTGCAGCACTAGAAAAATAAACATCTAGGGGAATTTGTCGTTGACGCTTTTGGTCGTTAAAACTTAACTTGAGTGTCTGTACCTGCGCGCTTCCTCCTTGAGTCGGGTCTAAAGAAGCAACTTTGATATCTTTGATATCTTTGGGGTTAACCTGGGGAGAAAGACCAAACATAAACCGCTGAGTGCGGATAAATGCACCATTCAAACTCCTCGCTACAGTTATAGCTTGAGGTAAATTAATTTCTAGACGTTGACTGGGATATGCGGCTATAAAACTCAGTATAGATAAACCCTGTGGAGAATTAGCACCTAAAACCAATCCGCCTTTCATCGCTTGTAATCCAGCTTGATCCCCACGGCTAATAGCTGTAGAGACATCACTGAGGATTGTAGTCCCAATTTGGGTATTGATTAATCTATCTAAAGTAATAACATTTATGGGAATTCGGATTTTTAGTCCCTCCACCAAAAAGCGCCGTTGTTCTTCAGTCATTCTCTTGGTATAAGTTCCCAAACTAGCTGGTAATTTGCCAGTTTCTGTAGACTTTTTTAACTCTTCTAAGGATACAGATTCCTCCAAAGGTCCATAGCGAATTACAACGGTATCTGCGGCTTGTGCAGAGGTGTTAACTACAAAAAACGGTGTCAGAGCAACAGCACAAAATACACCTGCAAATACCTTAAAATCCTTCCAGCTTTTTTGTGTGAACATCTTTAATTGTAACTCAACTTAGGAAATTCTACCTGATTTTCAGTCAAGAGTAGAATTAAAGCTTTTGTCCTGTATAAATAGATCGTACCTCACCATTACGACGAATAATAGCTTCACCGTTACTGACTTCTACTAATATCCAACCTGTATTACCAATATTTTCACCTAAACTAATCCGGTGACTGATACCATCCACTTTAAACAAAGCCACGGATTTATTCCCTAACTCCAATAATCCATCTAATTGTGCGGAATAGCTAGGCACAGAAACCTGTTCTACTATGTTAGTAGGCTCTTTTGCTGGTAGAGCATTGACTGCGACTGGGTTGGGCTTAACCTGCGTTGTTTCTGCTATGGGTTGAGTCGCTGGTTGTTTATCATTAATAGGAAAATTCTGAACTGCTAAAGAAGAAGATGAAGGTAATTTGGGTGGTGTTGGTACTGGGGGAACAGTTGGTAGTTGATATTGGGTCACTGGTGACTGATAAACTGGAATATATATACGCTCAATCACATTAGGGTAACTTGGCTGATTAGTAGCAGGTAGTACATTATTCGCTGCTACAGGTAAAGGCAAAGTTGCAGTAGGTTGGGTATTTAATAAAGGTGCGGCAGTTGTTTGATTAATATTACCAGCAGGAAATCCTGGTTTAATAGTTATTTTATCATTAGTTGTTCCCTGCTGTTCTATTAAAGTCAAGGCTGCCAACATATAATTTACTAAATCTAATTGAGGATCTGTTGTCACAGAAACAGGTGATGATATTTGAGGATTTGGCCAACTTTGGGAAGTTAATTGAGTATTTATTGTAGTTAATAAACCAGACTCAGTTAAGTAAACCATCCCTAGCGTCCCTAAAGTTAAGCTTAATCCCATGAATATTACTTTACTTAAACTACTAATTTGTGGTTCACTTTTGGTAGTAATTCCCCCGATAGATGGAGGATTAACTACCAGTGTTGTAGTTTGGATATTTTTAATAGGTGAAGCGGACTGTAATGGCATATTAACTGTTGATGGCAAAACCACATCAGGCATTTTAAATGACATGGGTTGGACAGGTATAGATTCTCTTCTGTCTATATGATGATTCCGCTTACTTCGACCATCTAAAATATTGTCAATATCATTAAAAAGTTCATCCATTAAACTTTCAGCATAGGTTTCTATCGTCCAAGGCTCGCTGGTGACAAAATCTATGGCTAACGCCATGCTGGTGCTATCGGATGCTTCTGAAACAAGTAAATCAGTGCTAGATTTGGGTAACATAGGCTTTTTCGGTTGTAGCTAAAAATAATAAAAAACAACGCCGCTACTGCTGTGGAAATCAACTAGCTTTTTTACCTGAATTTTCATCTGTTCTGGAAAATTTTGGTGATATTTAGTTAGAAAAGTTTATGGCCAGAGTTGGGAAAAAGGAGTCAGTAAATAACCAACAACGAAAAGTAAAATCGCCCAAACCCTCTTCACTCTTGCCTCAAGCCTCAAGCCTCAAGCCTCAAGCCTCTTGCCTCAAGCCTCAAGCCTCTTGCCTCAAGCCTCTTGCAATAACGACGATTTTCAATGCTAACCTACTTATCTATTACTTATTGGGAAATCGCTGGAGCAACCTTGTTTTTAGCTATTTCTAAGTATATCAGCAGGGCGTTGATATCGGCTGGGTTAACTCCCCCAATTCTCGCAGCTTGTCCAATGGTGAGGGGTTTAACTTTGTTCAGCTTTTCTCTAGATTCTTTAGAGAGAGTTTCAATGGTTGAGTAGTTTAAATCACCAGGTAGCTGGCGATTTGCTTGACGGGCAACTTGGTCAATTTGGTGTTGCTGTCTTGCTAAATAACCCGCGTACTTAATATCAATTTCTGCTCCTTCTTTTTCCGCTTGTTTGAGGTTGGGGTTATGGAGTTCGTGACGTTCTAAATCAATGTAATGGATACCTGAACGACGCAGTAAATCAGCAAGAGTAATAGAACCTTTAATTGCTTGTTGGGTATCATTAGCGATCGCTTGCCCCACCGGCTCATTCTCCTTTATTCTAGTACAATGTAGGCGTTCTTTCTCCGCAGTAATTTGTGCTTGTTTTTGAGTATACAAGTCCCAGCGCCGGTCATCAATTAAACCTATTTCCCGTCCCAGAGGTGTCATACGCAGATCAGCATTGTCAGAACGCAGTAATAACCGATACTCTGAGCGACTGGTAAGCATTCGATAAGGTTCGCGTAAATCCTTCGTACACAGGTCATCAATTAGAGTGCCAATATAACTTTGCTCACGAGGAAAAATAATCATTTCTTCACCCCGCACAAACCGCGCTGCATTGATTCCCGCTACTATCCCTTGAGCGGCGGCTTCTTCATAACCTGTAGTCCCGTTTACCTGTCCTGCACAAAATAATCCGGGGACTTTCTTAGTCATTAACGTGGGAAAACACTGAGTTGCGGGTAAATAGTCATACTCTACTGCATAAGCAGGACGTAACATTACACAGTTTTCCAAACCTGTCAAACTCCGCAACATTAAAATTTGTAAAGTTTCAGGTAAACCAGTGGAAAACCCTTGGATATACAATTCAGGAATATCCCTTCCTTCCGGTTCAATAAAGATTTGGTGACTTTCCTTATCAGCAAAGCGGACAATTTTATCTTCAATACTCGGACAATAGCGGGGTCCTTTTGCTTCTACCCAACCACCATACACAGGGGACAGATGTAAATTTTCTTGAATTAAACGATGAGTTTCTTTAGTGGTGCGGGTCATGTGACAAGGCATTTGTTCCCGTTCTACCCACACTTGGGGGTCAAAACTAAACCACCGCACAGCTTCGTCACCCGGTTGAATTTCCATTTGACTGTAATCAACGGAACGCTTATCAACCCGTGCCGGTGTGCCAGTTTTCAGTCTCCCAGTTTCAAATCCTAACCGGTTGAGAGTTTGTGTTAATCCTTCTGCTGCGAACTCTCCCGCGCGTCCTGCGGCCATGGATTTATTTCCCACCCAAATTTTGCCACCTAAAAATGTGCCGGTGGTGAGAATTACCGCTTTACAGTGGAAAGATACGCCAAAATAAGTTTCTAAGCCAATAACTTCATTACTATCATTTAAAATTAAATCTGTCACCATGGCTTCTCGAATTGTCAAATTCTCTTGATTTTCGACAATTCCCTTCATTATCGCTGCATATTCTCTTTTATCAGTTTGCGCTCGTAATGCCCAAACCGCAGGACCTCGTGAAGAGTTGAGGATGCGTTTTTGTAAGTATGTCCGGTCTGCTACTTTGCCAATTTCCCCCCCTAAAGCATCTATTTCATGGGTTAATTGGGACTTGGCAGGTCCACCCACAGCGGGGTTACAAGGTTGCCAAGCGATTTTATCTAAGTTTAGGGTCAATAGCAGTGTCCGACAACCGAGGCGGGCAGTAGCCAGTGCTGCTTCGCAACCTGCGTGACCTGCACCGACGACAATTACATCATAAGCGTCTTGGAATTCAGCGGCATTGTGCATGGTCATAACCAATTAAGAATTAAAAATTAAAAGTTTAAAAAGCTAGTTACATTCGGTATTTTAGCGTATATTTAGAGGCGATTTCAGTTTTTACTAGTTCAGTTACAGGAGCAGCTACGAGAGAGTTATTGTTTAGTTGTAGCAGATATAAGGTTTATTGAGGGTTGAGCTATAGTAATGGGTAAGAAAATTTACCAGATATTTATAATTAATCAATTTATGGTTATAAATTTTTATTTAAGCCAAAAAGATTAAGTTAAAATAAGTTGCGTCACTTTTTTTGTTCAAAACATTCGCTAAATACTAAATATAAAAAATATGAGAATAAATGAAATAACCTACTATGACCGTGAATTTGAGTGGCGTTTTGAGCCAATTCAGTTTTCTGTACTAACGCTGTTGGTTGGTATTTCTGGTGTAGGTAAAACACAAATACTGAAAGCAATAGTTACTATGCGAAGCATAGCCAAAGGTAAGTCATTAAATGGTGTAAAATGGGATATTTGTTTTAC
Organism: Dolichospermum sp. UHCC 0260; assembly: GCF_009711985.1. Classification (NCBI taxonomy): domain Bacteria; kingdom Bacillati; phylum Cyanobacteriota; class Cyanophyceae; order Nostocales; family Aphanizomenonaceae; genus Dolichospermum; species Dolichospermum sp. UHCC 0260. Next base: position 38,699 of record NZ_VIKZ01000015.1, read on the forward strand.
GGCAAATAACAATTCACAATATCATTGGGTTGGAGAATTTGAAACTAAAAAACTTGATAATTTTGATGCTTTTATTTTGGAAGATATTTTAGATGGCGAAGAAAATGAAGAACAAGAATTTCAAATTATTTATGAATCTTTATCTGTAAATGGAGAAATTCTTATTAAAAGAGATGATAAAGGAATAAAATTTAAAGATAAATTTGTACCAAAATTATCTCGATTTCAAAGTGCAGTATCACTATTAAGTGAAGAACCGGATATCGCACCAGTGCAGGATAGTTTCAATCAAATAATTTACAGCGATCAATCTAGTTCAGTTAATGCAATTTATCCGACGATTAAATATGCTTCATTAACTCAAAAGTATTCATCTTTAACTTTATGTGATCTCAAAGGAAGTAACTTACCAGTTCAAATTAAACTAGCATTAGTATATGATCATTTTCCGAATGAATTTAATTTGATAAAAGAGAATTTTATAGAAATTTTTAACCAAGTAGAAGATATAAAGTTAAGACCAGATGAAAATGAAGATCTACATCTGATTTTAACAGAATATCCTTTTGTGAAAATCAAGGAGAAAGGTGTAAATACTTGGATTAATCAACATCGAATTTCTTCAGGAATGTTTAAAATTTTGATGCTTATCAGTGCAATTTATTTATCTACTGAAGGTACGGTAATTTTAATTGATGAGTTTGAGAATAGTTTAGGAGTTAATTGCATTAATGTTTTAAGTGATTTACTAGCTGAAAGCAGAAATTTACAATTTATAATCACCAGTCATCATCCTTATATAATCAATAAAGTAGGAATGGAACACTGGAAAATAGTTACTCGCAAGGGTGGTGTAGTAACTGCTAAAGATGCAAAAGATTTTGGATTAGGTAAATCCAGACATGAAGCATTTATGCAATTGATTAATCTCGATGAATATAATGAAGGAATATCAGCATAATGAATATCTATTTTCTTGTGGAGGGAGATACTGAAGAAAAAGTTTATAAAGCTTGGCTTAAGTATCTTCTACCAGAATTAACACGAATTGGACTACCCCATCAAGTTGATCATAATAACTATTATCTTTTTAATGCAAAAGGTCAACCGGGAATCATTGATAGACATCTACCTGATGCTATTGCAAATATTCAAGAGTATAGTAAATATAATTATCTTGTCATTTGTTTAGATGCAGAAGAAGTGACTATTGATTATAAAGAACAAGAAATTTATAAATGTTTAAAGTCTAACAATATTGATTTAGTAAATATCCAATTTCATATCATTATTCAAAATCGCTGCTTTGACACTTGGTGCTTAGGAAATAAAGGAATTTACCCTTTACAACCAGAAATTAGTCCATTGTTAGATTACACAAATTATTATGATGTTTCACTTAATTGTCCAGAAATTATGGGTAAACTACATTTTAATACTCATGCTCAATTTCATAAGGATTATTTAAGAGAATTGTTTAAGATCAACAATCTTAAACATTATAAAATTACAAATGAAGTCATAAAAGAAGAATATTTAGAACAATTAATAGCCAGGGTTCAAAATGAAACTGAACATTTACCTACCTTCCAAACCTTCATACAATTTTGTAATATGATTAAATCAAAATTGTCAAAACAACTCTAATTTACTCTTGCGCTCTTCTCTGCCACTCTGTGTCTCTGCGTGAAAAAAATCATATTTCAACCAAAATTAAACCCCCTGCAAAAAGCAGAGGGAATAATCAAACCTTATACCTGATTACTTCTGGGTAATATGTTTCAGCAAACCTTCACAAGCATCCATCAGTAAATCAATAACTTGATTAAAGCCCTCAACTCCCCCATAATAGGAGGCATAGTATTTTGATTTAATTTTTGTGTCAGTCGCCAGTTGTTTTATACTACTGACCACTGACTATTAACTAATGACTACATTCCAGGTAATTCCAGTCCACTGGTTAGATCTTCCATCCGTTCCCGCATGGTTTCGGTAGACTTTTGATAGGCATCTTTCATGGCCGCAGCTACCAAATCAGAAAGCACTTCTGCACCTTCTTCTAAAGCAGATGGAGCAATTTCCACCCGTTTGGGTTCTTGGTTACCACTGACAATAACTTTAACAAGTCCACCACCAGATTCTCCTAGAATCTCCATTTTCTCCAATTCTTCTTGAAGACGCTTTGCACCTTCTTGAACCTGTTGGGCTTTTTTAAACGCTTCCGCTAATTCTTTCATTTTGCCTAAGCCAAAGCCAAATCCCTGTCCTTTTTCTGCCATAACTGGTTATCCGCCGTACGATTACTTACAAATCAAATTCAATTATAGATGCGATGAGTAATTGGTGATGGGTAATTGGTAATTGGTAATTGGGAATAGAGAAAATCCCTGCCTCTTGCCTTTAAGCAACCGCTTGAAACTCACCCAACATTTTCACTTCTGGTTCTAGCCAAATTGACCAGCGTTCTTGTACCTCATGTTGAATATGACGAATGAGGCAGAAAATATCACTGGCTTTAGCTCCTCCCCGGTTGACAATAAAATTAGCATGGAGTTGGGCAACTTGCGCTCCCCCTAATTGATAACCTTTGAGTCCGGTTTGTTCAATTAACCAACCAGCAGTATAAGGTTTAGGATTTCTAAACACACTGCCACAACTAGGATAGCTGTAAGGTTGGGTGCTGAGGCGGTGTTTTTTATGTTCCTTAGTTCTAGCTGTCACTTGCACCGGATCTGCTCCTGGTTGCAGTTGGAAGGTGGCTTGAGTCACAACCCGCTTACCACCTTGTAGTAGTGAACTTCGGTATCTGTAGCCTAATTCTTCTGGGGTGAGAGTTACCAAAGTTCCATCTGGAGAAAGAACTTGAGCGCTAACTAACATATCTGCGATACAGCTATCATGCGCTCCAGCATTCATCACCACCGCACCGCCCAAAGTTCCAGGAATACCCACAGCCCATTCCAATCCTTCCCATCCCAAAGCCGCTGCGTCCCATGCTAAACTAGGGATAGGTTCTCCCGCGGATACAGTTAATTGACCTGTAGCTGGATCAAAGTTTTTAGACCGGAGATGACGAGTAGCGATGACTAAACCGGGGATACCGCGATCGCTCACCAACAAGTTAGAACCAGCACCTAGTATTGTGACTGCTAAATCATTCTCTTTGGCGTACTCAATACTTGCTTGCAACGCTCCTAAATCGCGGGGAGAAACGTAGCATTCAGCCTCTCCTCCCACCCGATAAGAAGTAAATGCCGACAAGGAAGTATGGGTTTTGAGCGGACAATCAGTTCCTGGTAAGTAAATTAATTTGCTATTATCCACATCATCTTTAGTTTGTAGTTGTGGAGTCAAATCAGAAAATTTGCAGATTTTGCTAAATCCCTGGGAAGTTATCATCTTTACTTAAATTGGTAATTTTTGACTTATGTTCTTTATTTACCAGAAAAATCCGGTACTGGAGTTAACTAATCAAACCCTGCCAGAGTGCAGTTCTGATCCTAAGATGTGGCAATTGCCGGTTCACTCATAGTGGTAATAAGTTCAGGAATAGCCTGATTCAAATTACCCGCACCTAAAAATAATGCCAAATCTCCCGGACGGAGGGTTTGCAGTAAAAATTCACTCACTAAAGGTAAAGTGTGCTGATAAACCACTTCAGGGTTGTATTTACTAATTGCAGTGGCTAAATCCTGTCCACTAACTTGTCCTAAATCAGGCTCACCCGCACTATAAATATCAGTTAGCACAACTAAATCAGCATGGGTAAAAGACTCAGCGAACTCTTTTAAAAACGTTAATGTCCGAGTATAACGATGGGGTTGGAAGATAGCAACTACCCTTTGTCCAGGTCTAGTTTGAAGACGAGCTGCGGCTAGAGTAACACGAATTTCACTAGGATGATGGGCATAGTCATCAATAAAAGTCACCCCAGCAGCTTCACCTCGAAACTCGAACCGTCGTCTTGCACCTTCAAAGCTAGTAATCCCTTTGGCAATTTCTCCAAATTCTAATCCCAAAACTCTACCCACAGCTACTGCTGCTAAAGAATTGCTGAGGTTATGATGACTTAATAGCTGTAAATTTAGTACCCCCAAGGCTTGACCTTTTTCCCATACTAAAGCTGTTGTCCCATCAGCCCGATAATCTATATTAGTAACGGTGTAGTCAGCACCTTTATCAGGGTAAAGACTATAGCTAATGGTTGGTTTCAGGCGCTCGCGCACTGTTTCGCAATCAATACTACCTACCAAAGTTTTGCAACCTTGAGCAAAGGTTTGGAAGGTATTAACTACCTCTTCTAAACTTTCGTAGTGGTCAGGATGATCTAATTCAATATTAGTAATAATACCAATCTCTGGAGCGTGCTTCACCAAAGAACCATCAGACTCATCTGCTTCCGCTACTAAATAACGGCTAGACCCCATTCTGGCATTACCTTCCCAAGCCTTAACTTCACCACCGACCAAAATCGTCGGATCAAGTCCAGCTTGCAAAAGCATATAACCAATCAGACTACTAGTAGTAGTTTTCCCATGGGTTCCGGCCACAGCAATACTGTAATAATCAGCAATCAAAGCCGCAAGAACATCAGAACGATGCCAAATTGGGCAACCCAATGCCAGCGCCGCTTTATATTCCAAATTATTAGCATTAATAGCTGTGGAACAAATCACTTGAGGCCAGGTCGTTTTTGCCGCAGACAACTTTTCTGGTGAAGTTAACAATAAATCATCAGCCGATGCTTCAGGGACAAAGAACTCCAGATTGTTTGCTTCTTGCTTACTAAAAATGTGAGCGCCTAGAGATTCTAACTTGTGCGTAATATGGTTAGGACGCAAGTCTGAACCAGATACTGGTAATTGACGTTTGGTTAGAACATAAGCCAAAGCAGACATTCCAATCCCACCAATTCCGATGAAATGAAATGGTCTACCACTAAAATCTATAGAATTACTCATTTTATTTACCTCTTACACCACACCACACCAGAATCACATAAGACACGCGTATCATACCAGGATTTTGATTTTTACAGATCCTAACTATCCCATCTAAAATATTCATCCCTGCTGAATGAGTAAATTTTGACTTTTGTTTTGCCCCCTGAGCCAGATTACCCCCCGAAAATTATTTTTAATCTGCTCATAAGATTATTCTGAAAATATCTGCTACATCGGGAAAGAAAATTGTGTAAATTTAAATACATTTCGTGATGACTTTTTTAGCACTAAGTAGGATGGCTTTAGATATAGCAATTTGCATCACTTACCAAAAGCCTCTGTCGGAATTGTCTACAATAGTACACTGGTAGTGAAATTATTGTTTAAATAGAAATCATCATTGGTCATTGGTCATTGGTCATT
>NZ_VIKZ01000015.1:44220-45545 GCF_009711985.1 Dolichospermum sp. UHCC 0260
ACAGTTGTCAGTTGTCAGTTGTTAAGAAGTTTTCCCTGCTCCCTGACTCCTGACTCCTGACTCCTGACTCCTTCTTATAAAATTCTGTATTTTTTTGTTGATCAAAGACTTTATCGTTATAAATAGCCGCCCCCTTTGCGATATGATTGGGGTCAACGATATCAACTTATAGGCATAAATACAGAGGGCAAGATACTGTGATTAGAGTTGCAATTAACGGTTTTGGGCGCATTGGACGTAACTTTGCCCGCTGCTGGGTGGGTAGAGAAAATAGCAATATTCAACTGGTCGGGATTAATGACACATCCGACCCTAGAACTAATGCTCACTTGCTTAGATATGACTCAATGTTAGGCAAGCTGCAAGGTGTAGATATTAGTGCTGATGATAACTCTATAACCCTTAATGGTAATACAGTTAAGTGCGTATCTGATCGCAACCCAGATAACTTACCCTGGAAAGAGTGGGGAATTGACCTGATTATCGAATCAACAGGCGTTTTTACCAGCAAAGAAGGGGCAATGAGGCACGTAAATGCCGGAGCTAAAAAGGTTCTGATTACCGCTCCTGGCAAAAATGAAGATGGTACTTTTGTAATTGGTGTCAATCATCATGATTATGACCACAACATCCATAACATTATCAGTAATGCCAGTTGTACAACTAACTGTTTAGCTCCCATTGCCAAGGTATTAGATGAAAAATTTGGGATCATCAAAGGCATAATGACCACTACCCACAGCTACACAGGTGATCAGCGTTTACTAGACGCTTCTCATCGTGATTTGCGTCGGGCAAGAGCAGCAGCTATTAACATTGTTCCCACCTCTACTGGTGCAGCAAAAGCAGTAGCGTTGGTACTTCCTCAGTTGAAGGGTAAGCTAAATGGTGTGGCTTTGCGTGTACCAACCCCTAATGTTTCCATGGTGGATTTTGTAGTACAAACTGAAAAGCGCACTATTGCCGAAGAAGTTAACCAAGCTCTGAAAGAAGCTGCTGAAGGTCCCTTGAAAGGCATTTTAGGTTACAGCGAATTGGAACTTGTATCTTCTGACTATCAAGGTACAGATGAATCTTCTATTGTTGATGCCAGCTTGACTATTGTTATGGGCAATGACATGGTGAAAGTCATGGCATGGTATGACAATGAATGGGGTTATAGCCAACGTGTTCTTGATTTGGCGGAATTAGTAGCTGAAAAATGGGTTTAATTGTCCGTTGTCAGTTGTCCTTTGTCCTTTGTCAGTTGTCCTTTGTCCGTTGTTTTTCTTTACCACTGACCACTGACTACTGACTACTGACCACTGTACGGGCGAAGCATTTGG
>NZ_VIKZ01000015.1:45726-78671 GCF_009711985.1 Dolichospermum sp. UHCC 0260
TCTTCCAAATGCTTCGCCCCTACTGACCAAAATGTTGGAATCCCTGGCTGAGGCTGAGAACTTGGTCGGGGATTTCTGCTTTTTCGTGGTGTAAAATCACTTTTGAGCCTGGGGTAATTGTGCCAATTATGGCTGCACCTGTGCCTAATTTTTGCACTAATGCTAATGCAGGTTCTGGTGGTAAACACAGGACTAATTCAAAATCTTCGCCACCATAGAGGGCATATTTTAATGATTTTTCTGGTGTGAGCCACCCTTCAAAGGCTGATGGTAAGGGTATTTTACTAGATTCTATAACTGCACCGACGTTACTGGCTCGGCAAATTTGTAATATTGCGTCTGCTAAACCGTCGCTGCTATCCATACCGGAGATAGGCAGGGGGCAGGGGGCAGGGGGCAGGGAGCAGGGGGATATGAGAATTTCTTTGAGGATAGAGATTACATCTAAACGGGGTTTGGGGCGCTGGTGGGCGGTGATTAAGGCTGCCTTGGCTTCAGTTTTGAGGTTTTGAGCTATTTCGGGATGTAAAAGTAATTCTAAGCCTGCACGGGAGGCTCCATGTATACCTGTGATGACAATAGCATTTCCTACTTGAGCGGTGGCACGACGGATGATGAAATTGGGGTTAGCTTGACCTAAGGCGGTAATTGCTAAAGTGGTAATGGGCGATCGCACTATATCACCACCAACTATGGGAACATGATACTTTGACAAGCATTCTGTCATGCCCTGATATAGTCGCTCAACCCAATTTACAGTTACATCTCCCGGTAAACCTAATCCCACAGTTATGCCCACGGGAGTCGCCCCCATTGCTGCTAAATCGGATAAATTAGCCGCCGCAGCCCGCCAACCAGCATCCTCTGGAGAGGTGGTAACATCACTAAAATGCACACCGTCAACGAGCATATCTGTAGTAACTATCAAAGATTGATTTGGTAAGGTTTCTAAAACTGCGGCATCATCACCAATTATATCGGGTGGACAAAAGCGTTGTAATCTTTCTAAAAGACCTTGTTCGCCAATATCTCGAACTCGTAAGCCAGATAAATTACTATTCATAATTAAATGTACTCATTACTTTATGGCAATAGATCCTGATAGTTCAATACTTTCGCCAAATTGAAAAAAGCCTTGATTTGGAGGTTGGGTTGTGGAACGTTAGCGTTGGCAAGCAATAGCATGAAACCCAACGTATTTGTTGAGTTGCGCTGTCGCTTAACCCAACAAAGCAAAAAATGGCGAAAGTATTGATAGTTTGTAAGTAATACCTAAAGATAGATGAAATTTTACTAATCTTAAAATTAATCGTAAACAATCGGACTTATATAGTATATAATGCCCAAATGAGTTTTTTCTGGTGTGTAATGGTGCTATAAAAATGACACTTTCCCTGAAAGATAATTTAAATTGGTTACAAGTGCAGCGTTATTCTGAACTCCTGCACGTCTTAGTAGGAAGGACTCTGAAAGTTCGCTACCGGGGTTCTTTTCTGGGGGTTTATTGGTCACTATTAAACCCTTTAATCATGACAGGGCTGTATACTGCCATTTTTGGTGCTACTTTTGCATCTTATTATGGTAACTCCATTATTAACTATATGCTGGCAGCACTGACGGGATTACTAGTAATCAATTTTTTCTCAGCTTGCACATCCCAAGCTTTATCCAGCGTGGTTGGAAATGGTGCATTATTAAATAAAATTCGCTTGCCAGTCAGTGTTTTTCCGGTATCAATGGTGGCAGCTAATGTACTCCAGTAAGGTTCAAGAAGATATGTATCCCTTAGTGTCCGTTGCTATTCCAGTCTACAACGGTGAAAATTATATGCGTGATGCCATTAACAGTGTTTTGGCACAAACATATTCTAATTTTGAGGTATTGGTAGTCAATGATGGCTCACGAGATGGAGGCACAACAGAGGAAATAGCTCTTTCCTATGGCGATCGCATTCGTTATTTTTCCAAGCCCAATGGTGGAGTGGCTTCAGCTTTAAATTTGGCATTAAAAGAAGCTAAAGGTGAATATTTTTGTTGGCTATCTCATGATGATGTCTATCTTCCAGATAAAGTAGCCAAAGAAATGGAAAAGCTGCTGTCACTACCTGATCCCAATAGTGTAGTGTTCTGTCGGTATTCCATTATCAATTCTGATGGACAATATCTATATGATGCTCCCCTCCCACCTCAGTTTCCACCTCATCAAGCTGCTTATCAATTGATTTTAAAACAGTGGCTTCATTGCTGTACCATCTTAGCACCCACATCCTTGTATCTGGAAAGTGGTAGTTTTAGGGAAGACTTACCAACTACACAAGACTACGATTTATTAGTAAAAATTGGACTGAAACACCCTTTTATAGAGATACCAGAGGTACTTTTAAAAGCACGCTCACATTCAGAACAGGGAAGTTTAACTCTTGGACATTTGAAAGAAGTTGAACATTTTTTTGCAGAACACATCCCTTTGCTATCAGCCGAGTATATGTCTACTAACTTCAGAAGTCAGGAAAGTATTGATGCGTTTTTGGCATTAGGCAAACAGATGTGCGATCGCCACTTTCCGAATGCTTTGCTCACAGTTGCCAAGCAATTAATTTATTGCGAAGCACAACGAGCAGAACCAGAATCCTTGTGGCAAGCTATTTATCAACTAACTATCAAAGACTATTCTGTGACTGTGGAAAAGCTAAATATTCAAACAGATCAACATTCATCTGCACCATATACTGATAACAAACTCAAAGTATTGGCACGCCGATGGCTACCACCACAGGTGAGGATTAAACTTCAGCAATTGCGATATAATCTGCGACATATCCTATTATCAAGTCAGCCTGCTACCCAAGAGAACGAGAAAACACGCCTTGCTTCCTTAGATTTTGAGAAAATCTATGAAAACAATGGATTTGCTGGCACAGAATCCCGATCAGGAGAAGGCTCTAGTCTCTTTCAAACTCGCATTATCCGTGAGGAAATTATCAAACTATTAGACGAGTTAGAAGTCAAATATCTTCTTGATGTTCCTTGCGGAGACTGGAATTGGATGCGATATGTGAATTTGTCCAACATCTACTACACTGGTGGTGATATAGTTCAAACTATTATTGATAATAATAACAAATTACATGGTAATGAAAATTGCAAATTCGAGTATCTAAACATTATTACTGGACCGCTACCAAAGGCTGATCTGATCCTTTGTCGAGATTGTTTAGTTCATCTAAACTTTATTGATGGATTAACAGCCCTGGAACAGTTTCGTAAAAGTGGGGCAAAATGGTTACTCACAACCACATTTACTGAAAGAGACAGCAATACTGATCTATACGAAGGAGCTATTTGGCGACCTCTAAATCTGGAGAAACCTCCTTATAATCTGCCTAAAGCACATCGTTACATCAACGAAGGATGTACAGAGGGTGGTAATTTGTTTGGCGACAAGTGTTTAGGGTTGTGGCAATTAAATTAAATTTGATAGATGAATATATTACAAGTCAATTACACAGATATATTAGGACACCGTTTTAACGGTGGATCTTTGATTCCTTGGTTGCGCGATCGCGGACACAATGCAATTCAAGCAGTAGGAATAAAACAAAATATGGGAGATACTTCTATTAATCTAATTCCAACTCAGTCGAATAAACTTTCCCAATTAGTTAACCGGATAGAAAACTTCATTAGTATTCATAATGTTCTGTATCCACAGTCTTTCCTTTTACCTTTTAATTCAATATTCAAAGAAGCAGATGTAGTCCATTATCATATTATCCACAATCAATTTTTCAGCTATCTAGCTTTTCCTTGGTTAACCAAACTCAAGCCAGCAGTGTGGTCATTACACGACCCTTGGGCAATTACAGGGCATTGTATTCACCCATTCGATTGTCAGGGTTGGAAAACAGGCTGTAATCCTTGTCCACACCTTGATTATCCATTTGCCATACATCATGACCGTGCATGGCTTAATTACAAACTTAAAAATTTTGCTTATCAAAATTCTCAGTTACATTTGATTGTGGCAAGTCAATGGATGCAAAATTTGGTTGAGCAATCTCCATTACTGAGTAACTTTCCAGTGCATCAAATACCGTTTGGATTAGACTTGAATTTATTTTCACCCGGTAACAAAGCTGAAGCCAAAACAAAACTTGGAATTCCTGCTGATGAAATTGTGATCGGGCTAAGGTCTCTTCCAGGCCCATATAAAGGACTTGAGTATTCTATTAAAGCACTGGGATTATTACCTGCTAATGCACCAATCCATATATTAACTTGTCAAACAAAAGGCTTACTATTATCTCTTGCAGATAAGTTTCCGATCACAGAACTAGGGGAACTTCATAGTGATACAGCAATGGTAGATTTTTTTCGGGCGACGGACATCCACCTGATGCCTTCTATGGCTGAGAGCTTTGGGATGATGGCTATGGAAGCTGCTGCTTGTGGTGTTCCATCAGTTATATTTTATGGCACACCATTATCCGAAATTTGTTTTGCTCCAGAAGGTGGAATTGCGGTAACCCGAGGTGATTCTTGGCAACTAAGCCAAGCACTTTATTCACTAATACAGGATCAGCAAAAGCGATTAGCTATGGGGCAGAAAGCTCGATATCTTGCCGAAAAAAAATATGATTTTGACACATATGCCAATTCTATTTTTCGTGTATACGAGCAGGTATTATCAAATTCATAAAAATACAGGAAGCTAAAAATTCAAAGCATGAAAGTATCTATTATAACACCTGCGTATAATCAAGCACAATTTATTGAAGAAACAATTAATAGTGTACTCAATCAAGATTATCCTGACATTGAGTACATTGTCTTGGACGACGGTTCAAATGATGGTACAGATCAAATTTTGATGTCCTATATTGATCGTTTGAAATATGTTCGTCACGAAAATATCGGTGAAAGTAAAACAGTAAATAAAGGTTATCATCTGTGTTCTGGTGATGTAATTGGTATTGTTAATTCAGACGATCCTTTGTTTACAGATGAAGCAGTTTCTCGTATAGTCGAATGTTTTCAAAAAAATTCCAATGCTTTAGCCGTATATCCTGACTGGGTTTCTATTGATGAAGAAGGAAATATCATCAATCGTATTATTTTGCCCCAATATACTATCAAAAATATGCTAGAGGAATTTAATGTCGCTTTAGGACCTGGGATGTTTATCAAAAGTAGCGCCCTTATGAAGGTAGGATATAGAAATGAATCTTTAAAATATACTGGTGATTTAGATTTATCTTTCCGTTTGGCTCTAGAGGGTAGTTTAGCTCACATTCCGGTTTTTTTGGCCACACACCGAGTGCATTCTAGAGCAGCTTCTTCAACATCTCAAGGAAGTTTAATGGCAAAAGAAGTCCTTCGTCTAGCTACATCCAGCCTAAAATCATCAATGTTGCCATTATCCATTATTCAGAAAAATCGGGTAATTTTAGCGAATGCACATTTTATAGCCTCTGCTTATTGCGGTAGTAACAAACTGTTGCAATTTAAGTACATTGGTAAATCTATATTTTTTGACCCCAGTGTTATTGGCATAACTTACTTTAAAAGAAGTAGAAATTTAGTCAAGATAAAAAAAGATACTATTGCTACATACATATTTATAAAAATGAAAGATATCCGTTCAGCTATCCCCCCAGGAATTAAGACGATGTTGAAGAGTTTTCTGGGTTTACGGTGACAGTTAAAGTTAATAAGAATTTCAAACCTTTAAAAATAACAATTACAGACTGACCAAAGCCTTTTTTGAACAAAAATCCTGAATAACAATTATTTATTTCTACTGCTTTTTGTAACTAACATTATTTCATTTTTCATCTATGAACCGAAAATTATATCCTCAATTACGGCTGTTGATAGAGATGTCGAAGATGGAAATCCGCAAACGTTATCTTGGCACTCTGTTAGGTAGTACCTGGGCAATTCTTTCCCCTTTAATAAACACTAGTTTAATCTATATTGTGATGATATATGGATTAAAAGCTGGAGGTGCAGTAGGGAATGCACCCTATGTTAGTTGGCTAATTTCTGGGATGTTAGCTTGGTCTTTTATGCTAGAAATTATGTCCACAGGAATTAATGCTATTGTAGAAAACTCCCATTTAGTGACAAAAATTCGGTTTCCTTTGCGCCTATTAGTGATAGTAAAGGTGGTTTCTGCCATGCCAATTCATATTTTATTGATGTTGATTCTCATGCTGATAATGGCGGTGCAAGGTGTTGGATCTTTTACGTACTGGCTACAATTGCCGTACTACTTTCTCTGTGCAACAATTCTAACCCTGGGCATAAATTATCTTACTTCAGCCGCTCAGGTCTTTACCAGGGATGTTGGTAGTATTATGGGAGTGATTTTACAAGCCTTATTCTGGGCTACGCCAATCTTTTGGAGAACTGATCTAATTATCAATACAAAATTTCGATTTCTGCTCTATAGTCCATTTGCCTATATTGTTACTGGATACCGTGATAGTCTATTTGATGCTTTACCTTTTTGGCAGCGTCCAGTGGAAACTATCATATTCTGGATTACTGCACTACTGATTTTCTTTTTTGGTATGTTTTTCTTCCAGCGTGTTCGTACTCATTTTGCCGATGTGCTTTAATCTATGTCTGATAGTATAATTTCTGTTCGTAATTTAAGTAAATCCTATCGTCTCTATTCTAAGCCTGCTGATCGGCTCAAAGAATTACTGTTCCCTTGGCGTACTTATCATTCTTCTTTTTTTGCCCTTCAAGATATTAGTTTTGATCTCCAAAAAAACGAACATTTGGGCATTATCGGGATGAATGGTGCTGGTAAGTCAACTCTTTTACAGATTTTGGCTGGGGTGTTAACTCCTACTAGCGGAACAGTAGAAATCAATGGGCGTGTTTCTGCATTGCTCGAATTGGGAGCGGGATTTAATCCAGAATTAACTGGGAGGGAAAATGTAGATTTTTTAACTACAACCTTAAATTCTGGTAAAAATATTACCAAAGATGCTACTGAAAGAATCATCAATTTTGCTGATATTGCTAACTTTATCGATCAACCGGTTAAGACCTATTCTAGTGGTATGTTTGTGCGTTTGGCTTTTGCTATGAATATTATTAATGCTCCAGATATTCTTATTATTGATGAAGCATTGGCAGTTGGAGATATTTTATTTCAACAGAAATGTATGCGAAGCCTGATTGAGTTTTGTACTCAAGGAACTGTTTTATTTGTAAGTCACGATCCATCATCTGTTAAAAAAATTTGCACTAAAGCATTATGGATTGAAGACGGAAAGATTAGAGAATTTGGCGATGCTAAGGAAATTTGCGATAGATATGTTGGCGCTGCTAATGAAGAATTTGGACGAAATTATACTGAAAACATCCAAGACATTAAATTTGAGCAAAATATATCTATATCAAAATCAAATACTGTACAATTGTCTGATGAGATATCAGATCAGAAAAAAATTAAAATTGACTTATTAGCTCATGCCAAATCTGGGGTTTTCGACAAATATGATTGTATTGGCACTCGTGAAGCAGAAATACTAGACGCATCATTTGAAAAGATCAATCCAAGTGATTCTGTAGTATTTACAGGTAATGAGTCTTGCCGATTAGTGGTTTACTTGCGATCACTTAAGGACTTGCCTAATGCTGTAGTTGGTTTTATTGTCAAAGATAAGCTTGGTCAGTATATCTTAGGATTGAATTCCTTTGATTGTAAATTGCCGCTCAATATTTTAGCGAATCAAGTTTATGCCGTTGTATTTGAGTTTAATTTACCCAAAATAGCAAATGGTAATTACACTATAGATTTGGCAATTGCTGAAGGTAGTGTAGATAACTATAGACAATTACACTGGATTTATGATGCTTTACAATTTGGAGTTGAAAGATTTGACTATCGTGGAGTAATGATAGAACCTTTAATAGATAGTGTTTATCTTATGCAATAGTTATAATTATCAATCCACAAAATTTTACTTAATTGATTAAGAGGTTTTTAATGAATAACGACATTTTAGATGTTATTTACAATGAGGGTGAAAGATTAATTCCCTTTATCACTCACAACGAGGATGAGGTAATCAGACATTTTAGCTCCTATGATTTCTTTGCTAAAATCATTAAGATGGATGTTGAAAACAATAATGTTGAAGAAGCTGATGTTTTAGATGTTGGCTTTGGCTGTGGATATGGTTGTTTAATACTTTCTAAAATACCAGGTATAAAACAGGTAACAGGAATAGATGTATCCTATGCTTGTAAATCTTATGCTCAAGAAAACTATGGAGCAAGAAACATTGATTTTGTGGTAGTAGATGCTGGAGAATACCTAGCACAAAAACACCCCTTTGGTTACATTACATCAAGAGGAGTCTTAGAACACATACCCAATGGACTTAGTTTAACCAAAAACTCGAATTATACTCAACGCTTAATTATTGATGTTCCCTATAATGAAAAGCCGGGAAATGATCATCATATTATTGTTGGCATTAAAGAGGATGCGTTTCAAGATTATGAAAACTACGAGTTATTTTATGAAGGACTAGACGGCACGATTTATGATGCTGCTAACAAACCATCTGACGCAAATATGATCCTGTGTGTAGCTAGTCGTGAAGGTTTACCTCCTGTTAGAGAAATGTTTGACTTTCCAATTCAACCAGTAACTATAGAATATGTAAAAACAGAAATGTTGGCTTGTTCTCAAGACTCTATTCTTCAGTTTCAGAATCGTTATTTTAGTTATAAAAATCCTACAGATTTATTATTAGCAGCAGAAAAAGCCATTCAACAGGTAGATGTTGTCTTGGATGTTGGTCCAGGTATTGCACCAATGAATTATTTCAGACCAAAATTTCATATATTATTAGAACCATTTGATGAGTATGTGCAAATTTTAAACCATAGATTTGCCAATGATGGCAGTATTTTTGTTATATCTGGTACAGCCCAAGAGTTAATGAGTAGTTTTGCTGCCAATTCTGTAGATACAGTTTTTTTATTGGATGTAATTGAGCATCTTCACAAAGAAGATGGTGTAAATATACTATCCCATGCTGAACGGGTGGCAAGAAAGCAGATCATTGTGTTTACTCCTTTGGGTTTTATGCCTCAAACTGTTCATGAAGGAGAAAAAGATGGTTGGGGATTAGGAGGTGCATCAGTCCAAGAACATCTTTCTGGTTGGACTCCCGAAGATTTTGGCTCAGGATGGGATTTTCATATCTGTGAAACATTTCATAAATTTGATTTTAGGAATCAATTGCTGAATAAAGAATATGGTGCTTTTTTTGCCATTAAGAATTTCTTTGGTAAACCCACCCCAGAACCGCAATCAATTCCAAATATTCGTAAACTTTTACCATCTGAGATTGAACTGGAAAAAGTTAGGGTAGAGTTGATGAATACTCAAGCTGCTTTAGTTAACACACAACATCAATTAGTTATCATACAAGATGAATTAGTCAACACACAACATCAACTACAGAAAATTTCCGAACACCCAGTAGTTAGAGTTTTGAGAAAAATTAGAAAAGTTTTTAAAAGTCTTGGCTTTTAGCGACATACAGGGAAAAATCCCTATACAAATCCAGCCCGAATGGCTATATCTATGATCAAGTGTAAACTTGACCTGGAATCGTTATATACTAAACAGGTCTTAAAACAGTCATACTGACCCAAAAAAGGAAAGATTCTGGAATAGGCTTCACTAATGCCATAAATTCAGATATTTTCCTCTCTCCGTATAACCTCTGTAGTTGAAATCCTATAGTTTATAGATAGCAAAATATGAAAATTCTGGTCATTGGTGTGACGGGAATGTTAGGCAATGCCATGTTCCGAACCTTCTTAAATAGCAATTTTGGTCACGATGTAGTGGGTACGGCACGTAGCACAAATGCTTTAGATTGGTTTGATGGAGCAACTTCTGAGCAGATTATTACAGGTGTTGATGTCGAAAACCATGACTCGTTGGTTAGGATATTCGCAAAAGTACGCCCACAAATAGTGATAAATTGTGTTGGTTTAGTAAAACAACTTGCTGAAGCAAATAATCCACTGTTGGCAGTACCCCTCAATACCTTGCTACCACATCGGCTTGCGGCTTTGTGTTCTCTTGTCGGCGCTCGCTTAATTCATATTAGTACCGATTGCGTTTTCTCAGGGGACAAGGGGAATTATCTTGAGTCTGACTTTGCTGATGCCCAGGATCTCTATGGTCGTTCTAAGTTATTAGGAGAGGTAGATTATCCTCATGCTATAACACTGCGTACTTCAATAATTGGACATGAACTTTCTGGGAATCATAGTCTGATTGGTTGGTTTCTTTCCCAGGAAAATAAAGTTAAGGGTTTCACCCGTGCTATATTTTCAGGACTACCAACTATGGAGTTAGGAAGGGTGGTACATGATTTTGTGTTGCCTCATCCAGATTTGCATGGTTTATATCATGTAGCAGCAAAGCCCATTGATAAGCATAATTTGCTGAAGCTAGTAGCCGAAATCTATGGCAAAAAAATAGAAATTGTGGCTGATGATGGCTTTGTTATTGATCGTTCTTTGAATGCTCACAGGTTTTATGAGAAGACTGGTTATGTAGCCCCAGCATGGCAAGATTTAGTAGCACAAATGTATGAGTTCAAATAATTAAGGTAGGAAATATGTTTAAAGATAAAGTGTTAATGATTACTGGTGGGACTGGTTCTTTTGGTCATGCCGTCCTGAAGAAGTTTCTGGAAACTGATGTGCGAGAAATTCGGATTTTCAGCCGGGATGAGAAGAAACAGGAGGATATGCGGATTGCTTTCGGTAATCCCAAGTTAAAGTTTTATCTTGGTGATGTACGAAACTACGATAGTATTCAAGATGCCATGAAAGGCGTAAACTATGTTTTTCATGCAGCCGCATTGAAACAAGTACCTGCTTGTGAATTCTATCCGATGGAAGCAATACGGACTAATGTACTTGGTGCCGAGAATGTAATTAATGCTGCTATTGCTAATCGTGTAGAACGAGTAATAGCACTAAGTACAGATAAAGCTGTATATCCTATCAATGCTATGGGACTATCTAAAGCTATGATGGAAAAGCTGATAGTTGCCAAAGCAAGAACGCTTGGTGCTGGAGAAACGGTTCTTTGTGGGACTCGCTACGGCAATGTAATGGCTTCTCGTGGTTCAGTAATTCCTCTGTTTGTCAGCCAATTGAAGCAAGGAAAAGAAATTACCATAACTGATCCGTCAATGACACGCTTTTTGATGTCTTTGGAGGATTCTGTGGATCTGGTACTTTATGCTTTTAAACATGGAGAACAGGGAGATATTTTTGTGCAAAAATCTCCAGCTTCGACTGTAGAAGTTTTGGCTTTGGCTTTAAAAGAGATATTCCAGGGGAATAGCTCAATTCGTATTATTGGTACTCGTCATGGTGAGAAATTGTATGAGTCTTTAGTGTCTCGTGAAGAAATGGCAAAAGCTGAGGATATAGGACAGTATTTTCGCATTCCAGCAGATAATCGTGATCTGAATTACAATCTTTACTTTACAGAGGGTGAACCAGCGATCGCTAAGTTATCTGACTATACATCTCATAATACAGAACAGCTAGAAGTTGAAGGAGTCAAACAATTGCTGTTAAAACTCGATTTCATTCAGGAGCAACTCAATGCTTAAGGTGATGACCATTGTTGGTACGCGTCCAGAACTCATCAAAATGAGCCGAGTTATTGCCGAATTAGATAAGTATACTAGGCATATTTTGGTGCATACTGGACAGAACTATGATTATGAACTGAATCAGGTTTTTTTTGATGACTTGGAAATTCGTAAACCTGACTACTTTCTCGCTGCTGCTGGTGCTAATGCGGCGCAAACTATTGCCCAAGTAATTGGTAAAACTGATGAAATTTTAGAAAAAGAAACTCCTGATGCTGTCATGCTTTACGGAGATACAAATTCCTGTTTGGCCGTTTTGTCTGCTAAACGCCGAAAAATCCCTATCTTTCACATGGAAGCTGGCAATCGTTGTTTTGATCAAAGAGTACCAGAAGAAATAAACAGAAAAGTTCTCGATCATCTTTCGGACGTGAATATGGTTCTAACGGAACACGCAAGACGCTATCTCTTAGCCGAAGGAATTCGTCCCGATATGATATTTAAAACTGGCTCTCATATGCCGGAAGTGCTTGATTATTATTTGCCCAAAATTCGTCAGTCTGATATCTTGACGCGGTTAGGATTGGAACCTCGTAAGTATTTTGTGATCAGCGCACACCGGGAAGAAAATGTAGATTCTCCTCAAGTTTTAACCGATTTTCTCGATACTTTAAATGCCTTGGTCAAGGAATATGAATTATCTGTAATTGTTTCCACCCATCCTCGGACTCGTAAGCGGTTAGAAAATATTGAACCTATAGCTTTGAGTGAGAAGATTGTTTTTAGTAATCCTTTTGGTTTTTTGGACTATATACAATTACAAATGCAAGCATTTTGTGTGTTGTCTGATAGTGGCACAATTACTGAAGAAGCGTCATTACTCAATTTACCAGCAATTACGATTCGCAACGCACATGAACGTCCTGAAGGAATGGATGCTGGTGTGCTTGTGATGAGTGGACTTAAAAGCATTAGTGTCTTAGATGCTGTCAGAGTAGTGACTACCCAATTTGCTGAATCTACAACGCCTATTTTACCCGTAGCTGATTATCAAAATTCTCATGTATCAAAGCAGATTGTACGTATTGTTTTAAGTTACGTTGACTATATTAATCGTGTTATTTGGTCTAAATCATAAAAGTAAAAATTATCATGATTTAACATAGGATATATGTCAAAAACACAAATGGAAACTCATCCTTCAGAAAGAGCAGTTCTTCATATCATGCACAATTGGGGAGGAGGTTTAGAAAGATGGGTACAAGATTACTGTCGTACAGATACTTCTAGAAAAAATATAGTATTAAAATCTATTGGTATATCAGGAATCCCTGGTCAAAAATTATCACTTTATCAGCACATTGATGATCAAAATCCTATTAGAGTGTGGTCACTAACAAGTTCTATTTTTGCTACTTCTATTTATAACTTGGATTATTACTTTGCCTTAGAAGAAATCATTAGCGATTTCAATGTTAGTGTAATTATGATATCTTCATTTATCGGGCATTCATTAGATATTTTAAACACAGGAATTAAAACTATTATTATTTGTCATGACTATTATCCTTTCTGTCCTGCTATAAATATTTATTTTGAAAAAATATGCCGTGAATGTAAGTTAAGCCATTTACAGAGTTGTTTAGTAGAAAATCAATATAATAAATTTTTTCCCGGTATATCAGCTTCAGAATGGATACTAATTCGCAAAATTTTTATCAAACTTATTTTAGATTATAAAATTACATTAGTTGTACCGTCTTTATCTGTAAAGACCAACTTAATCCTTTTAGAACCTAAATTTGGTAATGTAAATTTTGTGGTTATTCCTCATGGTATAGAAGTAGAAGATTTAAAATCATATCAAAATAAAAATTTGAATCAGCAAAAAACAATCATTCAAGAAAAGTTAAAAATTCTTATATTAGGCAGACTATCTATCCAAAAAGGTTTAAATCTTTTTAAAGAAAGCTATGAGGAAATTCTCAAATATGCTGATATTATACTATTAGGATGTGGAGACAATGGTATATTATTTACAGGAACTAAAGGTATTGAAATTACAGCCTATAATTATTCATTAAATGATTTACCAAGACATATAAAAAAAATATCACCAGATATAGGTCTTTTATTGTCAGTTTTGCCAGAAACTTTTAGCTATACTTTAAGTGAATTAATGCTATTAGGTGTTCCACCATTAGCAACAAAGCTAGGTAGTTTTGAAAACCGCATAATTGATGAATTAAATGGCTTTTTATTTTTAGCTGAAA
The DNA here is from genome assembly GCF_009711985.1 of Dolichospermum sp. UHCC 0260. Lineage (NCBI taxonomy): Bacteria > Bacillati > Cyanobacteriota > Cyanophyceae > Nostocales > Aphanizomenonaceae > Dolichospermum > Dolichospermum sp. UHCC 0260. Next base: position 59,665 of record NZ_VIKZ01000015.1, read on the forward strand.
AAAATGCCTTGATCCAAAAAATAAAATATTTGTCAGAGAATAGAAATCTTATCTTAGAAGTAGCAAAAAATCTTTCACAAGAATCACATTCAAATTTACAGCAAATGATTGATGATTACGAAAAAATAATTACATCTAATATTACTGAAATAAATAATAAAAATTTAACTGATACAAGTTTAGTAAGTGTTATACAAAAACAACTAGAAGAAACACAGTTAAAAATACAACAAATTCAATTAGATATAGAAATTAATAACATTATTATTAATAATATGCGGCTTAAAAAACACTTAAGAGTACCTCTTTCTCAAAAATCAAAACATTTTGATTATTTTAAGCAAAACTTCTTTGGAATTTGGGAATTTATAAGAAGATTAGCCATTAAATTTCATTTATTTAAGTAAATATGAGTATTGAGTAATAAATATGTTGGTTACACAAAAAATTGCTATTGTTTTAGCCACCTACAACCCTAACCTGGAATATTTCCAAAAACAGATTGAATCAATTAAAAATCAAACTTATAAAAATTGGGTTTGTCACATAATTGATGACTGTTCTCAAATGGAATATCAAATAGCTATTCAAAAAGTTATTGCTGAAGATCTAAGGTTTATTTGCCACTTCCATAATAATAATCTCAATCATTATCATAACTTTGAAAGAGGTTTAAAATATGCTATTCAAGATTCAGAAATCACTGCCATAGCTTTAGCAGATCAAGATGATATTTGGTATCCTAAAAAATTATCTGTATCACTGGAAAAACTACGTTCTGAAAAAGCAGTATTAGTACATTCAGACTTAGAAATGATAGATAGTAATGATCAAATCATTAATTATTCTACGTGGAAATTTGAAGCACGTAAACCTGAGAAATTATCTACTGATTTATTATTACTGCGTAATGTAGTAACTGGCTGTTCCGTATTATTTTGCACTTCTCTAATAAAAGATGTTCTGCCATTTCCTCCTCAAAAACGAATTCACTGGTATCATGATTGGTGGATAGCTCTAATTGCAGCCCAAAAAGGTAAAATTGCACATATTCATCAACCTTTAGTTATGTATAGAATTCATGGTTTAAATAATGTGGGAGTAACACAAGATGCAGGTAAATTTTACCGTGAGTTATTAGCTTGGATAAGTAAAAAATTTAAAATTACTGGTAATAGTTATTTAGTTCATAGAGACTTTAGTAAATTATTCTATAAACGATTTCAACAAGAATTAGATAATGTAAATTGGTCTAATCCTTTTGATGATAAAAATTTAGATTTTGGTTTTAAAATACTCAAACTATGCTATAAAAGTTTATTGTCAGGCTATAACTCAGAAGGTATAGCTTTGAGAATTTGGGTTTTGAAAGTTTTATTAGATTTACAAAAAATTAGATCCCTGTTTTTCAAAAATAATAATAAGCATGAATAGACAATTAACTAATTCAGTATCAATTATCTTAGTTAACTATAATGGTGTAGATGTTTTAATAGATTGTTTAAACTCTCTAGAAAAATTTATTCCTAGAAATAACTGTGAAATTATTGTAGTAGATAACAACTCTCAAGATAATAGTGTAGATATTCTTAATGATAAATTCGCTAATATTAAATTAATTAAACTACCAAAAAACCTTGGTTTTGGAGCAGGAAATAATGCTGGTGCAAAAGTAGCTAAAGGTGAGTTTTTATTCTTATTAAATACTGATACAATTCTTACTAATAACATTCTACCCCATCTTTTAGAATTAATGTCTGAAAATCCAGATGTAGGAATTATTGGACCTAAATTACTTTTTCCAGATAAAAGTTTTCAAATTTCTTTCTCACCGGAAATTAGTATTAAAGGAGAATTTGCAGCAAGAAAATTACATAAAGATGCTGAAGTTAAAAATAAATTGGATATTATAGAACAGGATTTTCAAGATATTCAAGAAGTAGATATTGTTGTCGGAGCAGCATTTTTTATTCGAGCAGATTTATTTAATTTATTAGGTGGTTTTGACGAAAACTTCTTTATGTATTTTGAAGAGTCTGATTTGTGTCAAAGAGTCAGAAATGAAGGTTATAAAATTCTATATACTCCCCATGTATCCCTAATTCATATCAGAGGATATTCTGTTAATAAAATATCTAATAGAATGGCTGTAGAATATAGACGTAGCCAGATTTACTACTATCATAAACATCGTCCAATGTGGGAGATTTTGATTTTAAAAATATATTTAATGTTTAAGTTTTTATCTGAATATCTCAAAACATCTAATCCTTATAGTTGGGAAATTATCAAATTAAGTTTTATGTATAAATAATTATGTCTTTATTAATCAATCTTTCATTTCTCCTAACCAAACCCACAGGTACAACTACTTACACTCTTAATCTTCTACCTTATTTACAGAAACTTGATCCGATACTTTTAACTTCCCAATCTTTCCCTGACTATAAATGTTATCCAACTCCTCCTAACCTCACATCAGAACAAGGTTTAAAAGGACATTTAAACCGCTTAGTTTGGACACAATTCCAACTCCCAAAAATCTATCAAAACCTCAAATCGCAACTTTTATTTTCCCCTATTCCCGAAGCACCTTTATATACTAACTGTCGTTTTATTGTCACAGCCTTTGATATGATACCCCTGCGTTTCCCCAAACGCTTGTCACCATTAACCACATACCATAAATACTATACTCCTGAAGTTTTTAAACAAGCAGAACATATTATTTGTATATCAGAATCAACAGCCAATGATATTATCCAATTTTACCAGATTCCTAGTCATAAAATTACACCAATTCTCTTGGCGGGAGATAACTCACATTTCCAATTCCTCAACCTCCCCACCCGCAATTACTTCCTATATGTTGGTCGTCAAGACCCTTACAAAAACCTGCAAAGATTAATTACCGCTTTTTCCGCACTACCTCACAGAAATGATTATGAACTATGGTTAGCGGGACCCTATGATCAACGTTACTCCCCATTATTAGAAACACAAACTCAAGAATTAGGAATAAGTCATCTAGTTAAATTCCTTAACTATGTCTCCTATGACGAATTACCAATAATTATTAATCAAGCAATTGCGCTAGTTTTTCCTAGTTTGTGGGAAGGATTTGGTTTACCAGTGTTAGAAGCAATGGCTTGTGGTACTCCCGTTATTACCTCTAATGTTTCCTCCCTTCCAGAAGTTGCAGGAGATGCTGCTATTTTAATTAATCCCTATAATATAGAAGAAATTACAGCAGCAATGAAAATCATAATTAATGATTCAGAAACCAGAAAACAACTTTCAGAAAAAGGTCTAAAAAGAGCAAATCAATTTACTTGGGAAAAAACCGGACTGGCTACAGTTGAAGTTTTAAAAAAGTATCTTTGAGTATAACTACAATTAGTGTAAATCCTGATTCTATTGCAAGAGATAAAATCCCCGACTTCTTAGAGCAGTCAGATATATTGTTGTTCATAACCAATTTAGGATTGCTATATGATAGAATAGAAGAAATATTGACTAGTGTAACAAAGGAGAATACCATGAACACCTCCATAGAACTTCCGAGCGGTAAAATCCTCAACATCACCCGATTTATTGCCCTAATTCCCAATAACAATAATACTGATAGTGATTATCAACTAATTTTAGAAGGATATCCTCATCCTATCAACTTAGAATCATCAGATGCTCAAAATCTGAAAATAATTTTGCAATCAAAACTAGATCAAAATACCCCAATTAGCACCCATAAATCAACATGGAATCAACAAGAACAACTCCAAAAAAATCAAAAGGCAATGGCAATTTTAGCAGAACGTATTGCAGAACATAAAAATATGTCCGATGAAGAATCATTACAGCAACAAGAGTTTTTTGAAGAATTTAAAAAAACAGTTGATTCACAAAGACCAATAGGACAAAAATTATATTCAGAATTATGATAGTATTTATTGATTCAGGTGTGCTAGGACTGCTCACAAATCCCTATAAAATGGATGCAGCTAAAGATTGTGAAGAATGGCTTTATGCTTTGCTTGCTCGTGGAGTGTATATTTGTTCTTCTCAATTATGTGATTACGAAATTAGAAGAAGTTTAATCTTAATCTCTCAAAATAAACCTAAATCATCTAGTATTCAGAATTTAGATGAACTCCAAGAAATAATCTCGTTTTTACCTATAGACTGGGAATTCTTAAAAGAAGCATCTACACTTTGGGCTTCTGCTCGTAGTCAAGGAATACCAACAGCAGATAATAAAAGTTTGGATATTGATATTATTATCTGTAGTCATTGGCAAAAACTTAAAGAAGAGTTTCCTGGTCGCTATATTGTGATAGCAACTACAAATGTCAAACATTTAAGTCGCTTTGCTGAGGCAAAAAACTGGATGGATATTCAATTTTAAAACCATTATGTAATACTAAAAGTAAGAATTTTCTTACTTGAGATCAAAACCATGAGAATTACATCAAAAGGACAAGTAACTATTCCCGTAGAAATACGAGAACAATTAGGACTTACACCCAACACAGAAGTAGAATTTGAAGTTATCGGAGATGCAGTTTACGTAAAAAAAACCAAAGCGAAATCCACCTCTGGTAAAACTCTCATAGAAATGATGCGAGGTAAAGCTACAGTCAAAATGACCACCGATGAAATAATGGCATTAACGAGACAAGACTAATGAAAGAAATACTCGTTGATAGCAATATAATCCTCGATATTGTCACAGAAGATCCAAATTGGTTTGATTGGTCAGCTAATAAGTTAACTGAATATGCTGAAAAGACAAAACTTAACATTAATCCCATTATCTATGCTGAAGTCTCAATTGGTTTTCAAAAGATAGAAGAACTAGAAGCCATATTACCTATCAAGTTTTTTCACCGTTTAGACCTACCTTGGGAATCAGCATTTTTAGCGGGAAAATGCTTTTTGACACTCTCAGGTCTAAAGACACTGAGATTCTTTAATCAATGAGCCAACTTACAATTGCTGGATTACTCCAACAAAAACAGAGGTCGATTCTCCTAAAGCGTTAATTCCGGTATGCCCTACCGTACTCGATTTTTGTATTTCATTTTTCACCAAATTTAGCTTTCCTAAACTGCAATACTGTTAGGTATGACTACGCACTCAACCAAATTAGTTAAGTTTTTACGTTGTTTAGTTATACTTAAATTATGGAACTTTTAAAAGTATATCACACCTACTGTTACTAGTCAACGAGTTAGGCTAAATATTTTCGCCCGTGTCGCTTATATCTCAGCACGCTTTGTGACTGAGCTTTACGCTTACCGAGTAATCTTGTAAAATATCGTCAACAAGGTGGAACTAAAAAATCTCCTTTACCTGATTTCTACATAGGCGCTCATGCGGTAATTATGGATATGATACTTTTAACCAGAGATGTGAATCGTTACCGCACTTATTTTCCCACCTTAGAACTAATAGTTCCAGAATATTAATAGACATCTCCATGTTTTCGGGCGCAATTATGAGTAAAGACGTTCTATAGAACGCCTCTACCTTGTCCTCAGATGTCTATTTTTGAAATCCTAAACATCAATCTCACTCAATTCACGAGTGATATGATCAAAAGGCTCATCCACAAAAGCAGTATTAGCAATACCAGCAGCCGCTACTTGTTCCTTAACAATACCCTTCATTATCTGAATACCTTGAACAGTTGAACCAATGGGTACACCCAAGGAATTGTAAGTTTCCCTGAGTCCTTGTAATACACGCTCATCCAGAACATTCATATTACCAGCCACCAGCGCATAGGTAGCGTAGCGGAGATAATAGTCCATATCCCGCAAACAAGCGGCAAAACGACGGGTTGTATAAGCATTGCCACCAGGACGAATTAATTCTGGTAGTTCTTCAAATAACTTTGCCCCAGCTTGTTTCACGATTGCGGCAGCATTGGAATTAATCGCTGCTGCAGCTTGAACTCTAGCTGTTCCACTATCAAAGTAGGATTTGAGGGTATCAATGGCATTCCGGTCAAAATAACGCCCGGTTACGTCATAATTCTTAATTAAAGTTGTAACGGCATCACGCATTCTTTTTTCTCCCAATCATGAGTTATCTATGATTTGATATTAATTTGGTTGCCATGAAGCACCAACAAGATTCCGTGCCAATTCACATAAAATAGACACTGGCACAAAAACTATCCATCTGCTATCTAAGGATTTTATGCCAAAGTTGACCCCTGATCATGAATTTTCTAGTTTTGTACAGATTAAGAAAGAAAGGTTAACATAACCTGTAATCCAGACAATCTGTAACAAACATGACAAAATCATGTCAAGTTAACTATTTACGATATTCCAGGTAGTGTATGACAACTTGGGTTAGCGTAACAAGGTGAGGATGCTTGGGCAGACTCTGGGTTTATATTAGGTAATTGGCTACATCAGGAGTAAAGTAAAAATGACAACCCCAAAAGAAATCTTGAAGAAGATTCAAGACGAAAAAATTCAGATGATTGATCTGAAATTCATTGATACACTGGGAACTTGGCAACATTTGACCATGTACCAAGACCAGATTGATGAAAGTTCATTCTCTGACGGTGTACCTTTCGACGGTTCTAGTATTCGGGGTTGGAAAGGTATCGAAGAATCTGACATGACCATGGTGCTTGATCCTAACACCGCTTGGATTGACCCATTCATGAAAGAGCCAACTCTCAGTATCATTTGTAGTATTAAAGAACCACGTACTGGCCAATGGTACAACCGTTGTCCTCGCGTTATTGCCCAAAAAGCGATAGATTATCTAGCTTCTACTGGACTTGGTGATACAGCTTTCTTTGGTCCTGAAGCTGAATTTTTCATTTTTGATGATGTCCGTTACGACCAAACCACCAACTCCGGTTACTACTACGTTGATTCTGTAGAAGGTCGTTGGAACACTGGTAGAGAAGAAGGACCTAACCTGGGTTACAAAACCCGCGTCAAAGAAGGTTATTTCCCAGTTCCTCCCACTGACAGCTTTCAAGATATGCGGACAGAAATGCTGCTAACCATGAAAGATTGTGGCGTACCCATTGAAAAGCAACACCATGAAGTTGCGACTGGTGGTCAGTGCGAACTTGGTTTCAAATTTGGTAAGTTGATTGAAGCCGCTGATTGGTTGATGACTTACAAGTATGTGATCAAAAACGTGGCTAGAAAGTATGGCAAAACCGTCACCTTCATGCCAAAACCCATTTTTGGCGATAACGGTTCTGGTATGCACTGTCACCAATCTATCTGGAAAAATGGTCAGCCCCTATTTGCAGGTGACAAGTACGCTGGTATGAGCGAAATGGGACTTTACTACATTGGTGGTATTCTCAAACACGCTCCAGCATTGTTGGCAATCACTAACCCCACCACCAACTCCTACAAACGCCTCGTACCTGGTTATGAAGCACCTGTAAACTTAGCTTATTCCCAAGGTAATCGTTCTGCTTCTGTGCGGATTCCTCTTTCTGGAGACAATCCCAAAGCCAAGCGTTTAGAATTCCGTTGTCCAGACGCTACTTCTAATCCTTACTTGGCTTTTGCGGCTATGCTTTGTGCTGGGATTGATGGTATCAAAAACAAAATTCATCCTGGTGAACCCTTAGATAAAAATATCTATGAACTTTCACCAGAAGAATTATCTAAGATTCCTTCTACTCCTGGTTCTTTAGAATTGGCTTTGGAAGCTTTGGAAAATGACCACGCTTTCTTAACTGAAACTGGCGTTTTCTCTGAAGACTTTATCCAAAATTGGATTGACTACAAGGTTGCTAACGAAGTTAAGCAAATGCAATTGCGTCCACATCCTTATGAATTCTTCTTGTATTACGATTGCTAATTACAACAATTACTAACGTACAACTAGTGAATTTTTTAGCCACCCTCTGGGGTGGCTTTCTTTTTCACTTAACTCATAGTCGCTTGGCTACGTCCATAAAGCGTCTGAGTAGCTGCATCCATTTTACCTTGAATGGGATTCCAGTAGTGAGATATTCCTTCATGCAAATTAAGTTCCTGTGCAGCCCGCATCAACATGGATTGTTGACGATTCTTAGCTTGCTGATGTTGACGTACCATTGATTGACGGGCTTTTTCTTGAATAGACATGACACTACCTCCCTGTATTTATTTACTAAGGAATAATTTACTATTCCCTGCGATCTGATGATAACACAAAAATCTGTAGTTTACGCTACAGAATCTTAAATGAATAGGATTGATATGATTATATCTCCTCTATGCTGCTTGCATTTTCGATGAGAACATAAAAATCTGTAGCGTAAACTACAAAATGATATTTTTGTTATAAAACTTCATGAAATTGGTCAGTTGTCAGTTGTCAGTTGTCAGTTGCAAAAGAATATTTCTCTCCCTTACTCCCCTTACTCCCCCTACTCCCCCTACTCCCCCTACTCCCCCTACTCCCCTACTCCCCCTACTCCCCCTACTCCCCCTACTCCCCCTACTCCCCTACTCCCCCTACTCCCCCTACTCCCCCTACTCCCCCTACTCCCCTACTCCCCCTACTCCCCCTACTCCTCCACTATGGATAAATCAAAATCTTATAAGTTTCCGCCGTGGGGGCGATCGCTTGGTCTACTGCTTGTGGTAAATTTTGGAGGGGATAGCGATCGCTAATTAAGGCTTTCACATCAATGCGGCGATTAAATACAATGTCCGCAGACAGGCTTTGCAGGCGGTAGGATGAGCTATAACTGCCCATTAAGTCTATTTCCCGACGGTAGAGAGTATTGGGGTTAATGGGGATTGTCAACTCGTCTGGGAACTCCGCAAAGAAGAGAATTTTTCCACCTTTGCGAGTACAGTCTAAAGCTTGGAAAAACGCTTTATCACTGGGAACAGCTAACAAGGTGACATCAACACCCATTCCCCCAGTTAAAGCTTGAATTTTGGTAGATAAATCAGCGTCACGGGCATCAAAAGCTGCTTCCGCGCCTACTTCTAGAGCCTTTTCAATTCTAGATGGTAAGAGGTCGGTAGCGATCGCTTTCGCTCCAAAATACTTCACCAACATCATAAACATTAACCCGATTGGACCTGCACCAGTTACTAATACAGTTTGTCCCGGTGCAATTTGGGCTTTTTTCACCGCTTTTAAACAGCAATTAGTTGGTTCAACAAAACTCGCCTCTTCAAAACTGATATCATCAGGGATGGGAATTAAGCCACCATTTTCGACAATGTGACCTGGAACTTTCACATACTCCGCAAAACCGCCACCACTGGCGTTAAAACCTGCGGTAGTAGAGATATTTTTATAAACATCGCACATCGAGAAATTATCATTTAAACAGTAAGCGCAACGCATACATGGTATATGGTGCATCACCGCTACCCGTTGTCCTACTTGCCACCCTTTTACCTGTGAACCAACAGCCGCAATAGTTCCAGCGGTTTCATGTCCAAATATGCGTGGCGGTTCATACAAAGGATAACGAATCTTTTTAATATCTGACTGACACAAACCCACAACCCTCACCTGTACTAGCACTTCATCTGCGTCTAGGGTAGGAACTGGGACTTCTTCGTAGGATAATTGATTTACGCCTCTAAATACTTGTGCTTTCACGTTGGTTTTCCACTATTTAACGTTACTAGATTTAACATTTTGTGGTCAACTTTAGGTTATGGAAGTATGGATTTTTTCAACAAATCCTGGTATTTGGTTATTTAATTTATCTAGTAATTGAATCAAAGTTAAAGGAGTTCTTTTATATTTTTGAGATTGTGTGAGTAAAATTTGAACCATTGTTTGAGGGTATTCTTCAAATAGTTCACCGAGAAAATCATCTGGTGACTGTGCTTTTATATTCCAAGGCTTTAAATCTTGTTCCTGAAAATCTTTAATATTTTGGGTAACGATAATTTCTGCTTTAGCAACCACAGCAGCAGCGAGAACATGACGATCTTTAGGGTGATTTTGCATAAAAGACTCCAGTTCTTTCGGTGCTTCAACCATAGCCTCTGGAAAAGCCATTTTTATAACTTCCTCTAACTTTCTAGCTCCCTCAGTAGAAATATATCCTTTATTGATCAGGTTTTCCATTGCTTCATCTAGGATTTTTTGTGACCAATAGGGTATATACAAATCAGCCTCAGCGGTAGAAAGTAAGGTATCTCGTAAATACATTGGAAACAAAATACAGGCATCTAAGATAACATTAGGCATCGCAATTTAAGTGTTTTACTCATTCCTCATAATCATACAGTCCCGCTTCTTCAGTTACTTCAATAAGTTCCTGTAGGCATTTTTTCCGGTTTATATCACGTTGTTCTTTATATTTCATCAAATCATCAAACCGGACACGCCGATGTGTTCCCACTCTAATACAAGGAATTTCACCTTGATCTAATAACTTAATCAGGTAAGGACGTGAAACTTTGAGAATGTCTGCGGCTTTTTGTGTCGTTAGTTCTCTATCCTGAATGACTACAGATATTACCTTACCTAATGCTAGTGCATGAACAGCTTGATGTAAAATCTGATAAACCGATTCGGGAATGGGAATTTCTTGACCGTCTACTCCTACTAATTTTGCTTGAGCGCCTTCAAGCTGGAGTATACTTTCAAGATGCTTGATAGATGATTTTTCCGGTTCTTGAGCCATAACTGACTCTAAAGGCAGGTTTTGCTCAGTGATAGTCTTCATAATGAATATATATTTGATATCTACATCATATATTTTATATCCTCTAAACGCAATATCCGCAACAGAAATCAAATAAAATATACTTTGTGAAACGTTGTGACAAAGCAATAGATTTTGGGCAAGTTTATTTTTTGGACATTTTTATGGAGAAGCTAGATAAAATCTTGTAAATTCTCATCACAATTTGACATATCTGTAAACAAAAATACAGTTTAACAAATGATTTGTATGGGAGAATATAGGTAAAGAAATAATTATTTTTACCTAAAATATAACTGCAATTTCCAACCAAAATATACATCACCATAATAATGGCAAAATGCCGTTATTTTCTATTTAAAATGAGATATCATCAAAATAATTGGCAATAATACATCTTCCCTACTTGTGAATTTCCAGGTTAAATATAATTACTAATTGCTGTAGTCAAATCTAGGTTTATTTATAAATTTTATCATGCAGATGCACCATAGATATCATGATCTGCTGTCTAAATCCCGATTGTTCAAATCCTCAAAATCCAGATCATCATCAACTTTGTCAAACTTGTCACACTCCGTTAGTGCCACTTTTGAGAAATCGGTTTCGTGTACTCCGTGTTCTTTCTGACGAAGGAGGATTTGGCAGAACTTATATATCAGAAGATATTGATAAATTAAATGAATTATGTGTAGTTAAACAACTAGCACCAAAATTTCAAGGTACTTGGTCACAAAAAAAAGCAATTCAGCTATTCTCAGAAGAAGCAAAGCGATTGCAAGAGTTGGGACAACATCCACAAATTCCCACTTTAATAGCTTATTTTGAGCAGGATAATTGTTTGTATTTAGTGCAACAATTTATTGATGGTCAAAATTTATTTAATGAATTAAAATCTCGGAGAATTTATCAAGATTGGGATATTCAATCTATGTTATTGGATTTATTGCCAATTATCAAATTTGTGCATCAACATGGAGTAATTCATCGTGATATTAAACCAGAAAATATTATTCGTCGAAAATCTGATGGGAGATTAACACTTATTGATTTTGGTTCTTCTAAACAGTTAACTGCACAAGTACAGCGAAAAAATGGTACTTCTATCGGTTCCCATGGTTATTCTCCCATTGAACAAATTAGAGATGGAAAAGCCTATCCTGCAAGTGATTTATTTGGTTTGGGTGCTACTTGTTTTCATCTATTAACAGGAATTTCTCCTTTTCAATTATGGATGGAATATGGTTATGCTTGGGTAGGAAATTGGCGGCATTATTTACGTTTTCCTTTGAGTTTAGAATTAGCAGAAATTATAGATAAGCTACTACAAAAAGAAATACAGGATCGTTATCAATCTGCTGATGAAGTAATTAGAGATTTGATGAAAAAGCATACTCATATTCTACCAGCAGCGAATCATACAATTATAGAATCACCTAGAAAAAATTCTCACCCACATTCATCAAAATATATTTGGGTTAGAAATTTAATTTTCATCTTGGGGATAATTGTTTTTTTGGGATTAGCAGAATCTGGTTATCGAGAATTTCGCAAGTTAAAAACTAATTTTTCTTTTAGTTGGAGTCAACCTCGCAATAGTCCACCAATATCTGAAATATCAGCAAAAAAATTATTTTTAGTCAATACTTTTTCTGGACATAAAAGCAAAGTTTTGTCAGTGGTTATGAGTCCAAATGGTAAACTGATTATCAGTAGTGGTGATTGTGAGAAAAGTAGTAATAGTCAATGTCATAATATTAAATTATGGGATGTCATAACAGGTAAAGAAATTACCAGTCTCCAGGGACATTCCCAAAATGTTAATGCAGTAGCTATAACTGCTAATGGGAAAACTTTAGTTAGTGGTAGTGATGATAAAACTATTAAAATTTGGAATTTAGAAACAAATCAATTAATTCACACCTTAAAAAGTCATACTGATGCGATTCATAGTTTAGCCATTAGTAGTGATGGTAAAAATTTAGTTAGTGCTAGTGATGATAAAACTATCAAAATTTGGAATTTAACAACAGGTAGGCTAATTCGTACTTTAATTGGTCATAAATATTGGGTACGTTCTGTAGATATTAGTCCTGATGGTGTCACCTTAGCAAGTGGTAGTTTTGATAAAACTATTAAATTATGGAATATTAATCAAGAAGAACCGATTCAGACTTTAAGTACCAGTTCACAAACAGTCATAGCTGTGGCTTTTAGTCCTAATGGTAAAATTTTAGCAAGTTCCAGCCGCAACCGCACAATTAAATTATGGAATCTACAAACCCTAAAAGAAATTCGGACTCTCATGGTAGAAGATAATAGTGTTAATACTATTGCTTTTAGTCCTGATGGTAAAATTTTAGCAAGTGCTGGACGAAATATTTCTGGAGAACAAATCTATCACACCATTAAACTCTGGAACGTGGCTACAGGAGAGGAAATGCTAACATTGACGGGACATAGTAATGCTGTTATCTCCCTTGCTTTTAGTGCTGACGGGAAGTTTTTAGTTAGTGGTGGTGAAGATAATTTAATTAAAATTTGGCAGATTCCAGTCAATAATGACGAAAATTTTTCCCGTCGAGGTTTGGTACTTGATAAAACTAAATTTCGGTAAGTAGGTGAACGGAAAAAACCAAACTGTGTAAAGAAACATAAAATCGCTGAAAACTTCTTTACTCTTGCCTCTGGTTACTGAGCGAAGTCGAAGTATTGCCTCTTGCTATAACGACAATTTTCAACGCCAACCAAAAAAAGATTGTCGTCAACAGATAAACTCACTTATAGAGATAAATACTGGACGCTGATATCAAACCAGAGGCGGAAGGTAATTGAGCAGTAAACGTGATATAGATAATTGTGAGCAAAATTATGGCAGACTGGCAAATAATTACTGGTGGTGTGACAGCAGCGCGGGGGTATAAAGCTTCGGGAATTACAGCAGGACTGAAAGCTTCGGGATTACCGGATTTAGCTTTAATTGTATCAGACGTGGAAGCGATCGCTGCTGGTGTATTCACCACTAGCCAAGTTAAAGCAGCCTGTGTAGATTACTGTCGTCAAGTATTACAAGGGAAACATAGCGCGAGAGCCATTCTTTGTAATGCGGGACAAGCTAACGCCGCAACAGGCGAACAAGGCATTAAAGATGCTCAAGAAAGTGCAGATTTATTAGGTCAAGAATTAGGTATTAACCCAGAATCCATTTTATTAGCTTCTACCGGCGTAATTGGTCAACGGATTAAAATGGATATTTTGCGGGTTGGTATCCCCAAAGTAGTTGCAGCCCTTTCGGAAACAGGTTCAGACGCAGCCGCAGGAGCAATTGTCACCACAGATCTAATCACCAAATCCATAGCCTTAGAAACCATTATCCATGACCGTCCAGTGCGAATTGGTGGCATTGCGAAGGGTTCAGGGATGATTCACCCCAACATGGCGACAATGTTAGCCTTTGTTACCTGTGATGCAGCAGTCTCTTCCACCCTTTGGCAACAAATGTTAACCAGAGCAGCAGATAGAAGCTTCAATTCTATCACAGTTGACGGTGACACAAGTACAAATGATTGTTTAATTGCTTTAGCAAATGGTCAATCTCGCACCCCAGCAATTACCGAAATGGGGGCAGAGGCACAGAAACTAGAAGCTATGTTAACTTATGTGTGTCAGCATTTGGCGAAAGCGATCGCTCGTGATGGCGAAGGTGCAACTTGTTTAATAGAAGTCCAAGTCACTGGCGCTCACGATGAATTATCAGCCCGCCAAATCGCCAAAACCATTGCCGGGTCATCTTTAGTCAAAGCTGCCATTTTCGGTCATGATCCCAATTGGGGACGGATTGCTGCTGCTGCTGGACGGGCTGGAGTCCCCTTTGAACAAGAAAACCTCTCCGTTAAATTAGGGGATATTTTACTATTTGAAAATGGTCAACCTTTACCCTTTGATAAAGCCGCAGCTAGTGCATATTTAAAAGCAGCAGCTAATGGTGAATATCTGCAATCAGACACGGTGTTAATTTCCGTCGGTGTTGGTAATGGTCATGGCACAGGTCAGGCTTGGGGTTGTGACTTGAGTTATGATTATGTGAAAATTAACGCTGAGTATACGACCTAGAAAAATCGGCGTTGCTGCTTAACTTTTAGTTGCAACGCCAATAGTTCTTAATCTGAGTTGAGGTTTGACAATGCCGCTATAATATTTTTATTATCAGCAATACTCAACAGCCATGATTCAAACTTTATCTAAAGTTACTACCTTTGAAGAATTTGTCGCTGGGCTTCCTGAAAATTCCGGGGTACGTTACGAACTACATAATGGGAATATCATTGAAATGGCACAACCAGTAGGAGAACATGAAGAATCAAAAGGGTTTTTAACGATCAAGCTGAGTGGTATAATTGATCGGTTAGACCTGCCCTATTTAATTCCCAACCAAGTTATAGTTAGACCAGAGGATAAAGATTCTGGTTATTTTCCAGATGTGTTGGTGCTAAATCGGCAAAATTTAGCTAACGAAAAACTATGGAAAAAACAATCTATCATCAGTAATGGTGCATCTATACCTTTAGTAATTGAAGTTGTATCAACTAATTGGCGTGATGATTACCATTTAAAATATGCTGATTATGAAGAAATGGGAATTTCTGAATATTGGATTGTTGATTATGCAGCTTTGGGTGGACGGAATTTTATTGGTAATCCTAAACAACCGACAATCTCTGTTTGTAATTTAATTGATGAAGAATATCAAATTAGTAAGTTTCGAGATCATGAACGGATTATTTCTCAAACTTTTCCTGAATTAAATCTCACCGCAAATCAGATTTTTCAAGCTTCGATATAAGTAAATCATAATTTATGAATAAATTTTTCCGTCACATACTCCCTGAGAACAGGTTGCAAAGTGTACTTACCCGCTTCTTTCTCTATTAAACAGCGTGAATATAGCTTTTCTATTGCTTGTAAAAGTTGGGATTTAGAAACAGTCGGTAATATGTTTTGATTTGGTGCTAAATCAGTAATAGTTGTTAATTGCTGGTTAATTGCCAGACAGTACATAATTTGCCATTCTAGAACCGAGAGGGGGTTTAACTGCTGTTCCAGTAAGCTGTTAATATAATTACTGACTAATAATGTATTTTGTTTGAGGAATTTTTCAATATTACCATTAAATAAGTCAATGATAGTATTAACAACAATTTAAACTTTCAGAGGATTATTACTATACAGATGACATAATTCAAACTTTTGTTCTTCAGTCCCTAACAATTGTTTTGATTGTATCAGGGAAAAGGCTATTTTTGATGAACCATGCAACCTCAAGCAACGCACTGATAATGACCAATTCTCTAGTAAGGTGACTTGAACAGGTTTAGCTCTACTAGTGAAAATCAAACAGCTTTGATGGTTGGTTTCGGCAATTATGCAGAGTAAATGATTATATTTGGTATTACCCACATCTAAAACCGTTTCTAGGTTATCTAAGATAATCAGACAACGATAGGTACGCAGATAATGGATAACTCGATTGATATTTGGTTTGCTTTCTTTTTGATGGGAGACAAAAGATAGCAAGTCAGTGATCATATTATCAAAACATGGAACTGTAGGCACTGAACGCCAAAAAACGTAATCAAACTGATCATGAATCTGTTGTGCTAGTTGGGTAGCTAAGGTTGTTTTCCCAACTCCACCCATACCAAATAATCCTAACAGGCGACAGCTATCTTGTAAAATCCATGACTTTAGCTGTGTCAGTTCTTTGTTGCGTCCGTAAAATGCCGAAATATTAACTACAGTTCCCCAGTCCTGAAATTCATTTAAATTTGGTTTTTTTTTACGTATTTGTGCGTATGCGGGGGGGGGTGGATATTACTTCAACATTGGTAGTAATTTCTCGCCAATCTAGATTTAATCTGCGACATAGTTCTTCAAAATTGGCATAACTAACAGGTTTACCAGTCAGGAAGTTGCTAATTGTCGCTAAGGACAATCCGGTATCATTAGCCAAGGCTCTTTGGTGGGGATAGCCATTTTGTGTGGGTGCTATTTTAACTTTGTCAATGTGGTCATTATGAACGCATAGTGATCTTGACATTGCTTATCTGGGATTAATGTATAACATCATCAGTATATATTGGATTGTCCAATTATATCTTACGTATATTCTCATCTTTGTGCCGGTTGGAGATGTGGCATATAGATTATATTTTTGACTACAGACTATGTATTAACAAAAGTCAGTCATAAGTCAGGTTAAGTCAGTATTTCTCAGTACGGAAGTCAGTACAAGGTTGGGTAAACTGGGGAAATGCTAATTAGCAGCGCGTAAAAATATCACGAAAACCTATCATGAAAAACTTCAACATTTTACTGAACAATTCATTTGAAATCCGTTTTCCTAATTTAAATAGCATTCTCAATCAAGCGTTACAGAATACATCTGGATATCTCCGTCAGTTCCGATTTGATGCGGGGTACACCCAGAAGCTGGAAACCGCTTTTGGTAATGATTTTAATCGCTCAGTAGCTAATCAAATCTTTGACAAATTAGCTCAAGGGGATTTTAGCGGTATTCCTACCATCGAGATTGTCAATCGCAATGATATTAATGGTGCAAATGGGGCTTTTGCTATAGCTACGGGTAAGATTTATCTGGCTGCTGATTTTATTAGCCAAAATGCTCAGAATGTCAATGCTGTTGCGGCTGTATTGTTGGAAGAATACGGGCATTTTGTTGATTCACGGATTAATACAAAGGATGCAGCAGGAGATGAGGGTGATATTTTTGCGCGGTTGGTGCAAGGGAAGAGTTTAAGTCAGCAAGAGTTAGCGGTTTTGAAGGCTGAGGATGATACCGCAAAGGTGACGTTAGATGGACAGGTTGTTGAGATTGAGATGAATGCTCAAGCTACATCTCAGTTTATAACATTAGCTAAACCTACAACTACATCTACAACTATTATCAATTATGGAAGCACTCAAGAGGATATTATCCAACTCCAGTCTTATAAGACAACAGATGCAGGACTCATACAAAAAGTTTGGGGTTATAGCGGGGCTGATATTTTCAATGTAAATTTTGAGCTTCCTGGTGATGGCAAAGTCGGAATAGATTTTAATGCTGGGAATTTAAAAGCTTTAGCTCAGATGTTAGTTGAACCTGATTGGGGTGTTAGAGAAAAACGCCTTGCAATGGATATGTCTATGGCAGTTGCAAGTACAGCAATTGATGTTGCTACATCTGTTGCCTCTAGTGCTGCATCCTCAATACCATTCGTTGGAGGTGCAATAGCAGGAGGTATTGAGGCAGCAGGTATAGCGGCACAGTTAACACTTGAGTTGGGGAATATTGGTGGCAATTACGCTTTAGACATCGAAGAATATAATAATAGTCTGGCTGGCATAGACAATTTCTTTGCTGATCAGAACAATCAGAATTGGGGAACTGTTAACATATTTGATGCCAGAACAGTAGTTGAAATCAGGGATTTTGAACCGGGGGTAGATGTAATAACACTTCCTAAATTACCACCAAATTGGACTTGGAAAATCGGTTCAGGTACATTTAGTGATACTGCCAAGAACTATGTTTCAGTAAGTTTCGCAAATGGAACTAATGCTTCGGGAGAGATTTTGCGAATTGGCTTTAACGACTACTTATCATCACTAATCACTGGCAGTAAACAGGATTTAATTAGTGATTTGTTAACTTTATCAAACTCAGGTTGGGCTATCGGTGACACTATTAAAGAACAGAAAATCGCATCAGATAGCATCTTAAATGGAACTATTGCGAATGATGTACTGTCTATTCTAGCTACCAACACTTTTTCTGTAGTCACGCTCTCCGGTGGGCTTGGTGATGATGTGCTAATAGGAAGAATAGGTGGAAATGACGCATTATATGGTGGCGATGGTAATGATTATATAGCACCTGGTACAGGTTCGGATACTATTAATGGTGGTGCTGGATATGATCGAGTTGACTATTCCAACCTCACAACAGGGGTAAATGTAACGTTCTCGCTGTTTACAAACATAGAAGGTGTTGTAGGTACTAAATATAATGACACTCTTGATTTGAGTAGTTTAACAATCACCAACTTAGATAACCTAGTTACAGGACTTGTCTCTATAAAGGGTAATGATGGGAATGATACTATAACAGGTAGCCAGTATAGTGATCTTCTTGAGGGTGGCGCTGGTAGTGACACCCTCAATGGTGGTGCTGGTAATGATGTTCTTAACCCTGGTTATAACCAAGGCGTAACTGATACAGTTGATGGCGGATCTGATACTGACACGCTCCAAGTTGATTACAGCAGCAAAACAGATA
>NZ_VIKZ01000016.1:0-38084 GCF_009711985.1 Dolichospermum sp. UHCC 0260
AGTTGCAAAAAAATATTTCTCTTCCCTGTTCCCTCTTCCCTAATAAATAATAATTTATGACTAATATGCTTAATGATATAAGTTTTCCAGTACCCAGTTTGACGGTGAACCAGATGTTTGGGCAAAAAATAATCAGACCAGTTACTGCTGCTACCTTGTACGGTATTGCTTTTATCAAGGATAGACTTATTGCTATTGATACGGTTAAAGGTCATTTATTAGAAATTGACCCTCTTACCGATAACAGCAAAATTATCAATCCCCACCAAGTCCGCGAATTTCAAGAAGTGACTGGTTTAGCTGTGTGGGAAGATGACCTGTGGGTGACTCGTGGGAACAGTGTCTATTTATGTAAATTGGCATCTTTAGGGTTAGAGCATTTTGTAACTTTACCCTATCCCGCTGATGGTGTTGCCGTTTGGGAATCTACCGTTTATGTTAGTTGTCAAAGACTTGGCTATATTTTGATTTTTAACCGGGATACCCGCAAGGAAATCACCAGATTTTATGCCCCTGGTGTCGGTATCCAAAACTTGGCAGTTAGTAAAGAAACTTTATGGGTATGCGATCGCACGGAACAAACAGTTTACTCTATGGATAGGGCAACTGGAGAAGTGCGTTTCAGTGTTCTCACGGCTTTTGATTCTCCTACAGGTATCGCAGTTCAGGGGCAGGATGACACAGGCAAAGATCGTATTTATGTGGCATACTCCAGCGAAGAACCTTATATTCGGGATAATCCCAATGCTGACCCTTGTTTTGAATTAACCTACCGCGATCGCACATTTATTCATTCTCTACAATATCATTACCAAGAGGATAAACGCTACGCCCTCTCTAATGGCTATCTGATAGAAATGTCTTATGTTGAAGAAATTTCCCCCCTTGATGAAATTTATTTAGCCGATATAGAATGGCGCATAGCCCTACCCTCAGAAACCCAACGGCAAAAAGTCCAACAAGTTGAACCCATTGGTTTACCATTCACAGAAGAAATCATTGACGGACAAAGAGTAGCCGTTTTTAAATTTGATACCCTTGCCCCCGGTGAACGTCACATATTTGGCTGGAAGGCATTAGTAGAAGTACGCGGCATTAAACATCGCATCACCCCTAAAGATGTCGAAGATGTTCCAGAACTGTCACCAGAATTAAAAACCCGCTATCTGGTAGATGATGACGACCTAGCAATGGATACCGATATTGTTATCCGTGCAGCCCGCACAGCCGTTGGTACAGAAACTAATCTGTTACGGAAAATGTACAGTATCCGCAACTACGTTTATGATCAATTGTCTTATGCCATTAAACCTCATATTGATTCACCCGATATAGCTTTAGATCGGGGTACTGGTTCATGTGGCGAATATGTAGGTGTATTACTGGCACTTTGTCGCCTGAATGGTATTCCTTGCCGCACCGTTGGTAGATATAAATGTCCAGTTTATGCCGAACATCAGGGAATTCCCCTCCAACCCGATTTTAATCATGTTTGGTTAGAGTTTTATATTCCGGGAATTGGTTGGTTGCCAATGGAATCTAATCCTGATGATCTGGAAGAAGGTGGACCATATCCTACACGATTCTTTATGGGCTTATGCTGGTATCATATCGAAATTGGTAAAGGTATCACTTTTGAAACCTTAACCAGAGATGGAATTCGCTTAACGAAAGAAGAGGTTTCCCTGGGTGACTTAGCTATTAACCATATTCGCTTCACGATTCTGAAGGAATTACCACCTTTTTAATTTTTGACTGAGGAACGAAACCCAACGTAAAATGTATAAATGTTGGGTTTCCTTGGGTCTGATTCCGCTTCAGAATGGATTTTGATAGCCTTTGACACTAATTCTTACTCTTCATGAATTAAAGAGGTAGCTAGAGTCAAATAACCAAGTTAAGTTTTGACACTCTCAGGGAAGACAGCCACTGAGATTCTACTGACAGAATTAGATTAAAGGTTTAGCCTAATCTAATCTCGCTGCGACCGTCAAACGCCGCCTAGACGCTCAATACAACCACCAATCAAGGTGTCGAAATTGCGCTTACTTTTATTGTTTTCAGTGTTTTTGTGAGTCCATCACTAAGCCAAGATGCGGTACGCTCCACAACCTGCCATTACTTGCTATTTCTTGTCAACACTGCCGCTAGGACTTGAACCTAACCGTTGTTTCATAGGAGCCGGGATTTCTCCGTACTAGGATGTTTCAACACGTAGATGTTTATTGTTCTTACTCACGATTTCATTCTAGCATACCACAGGGATTAAAATCCCTCGTGTCGCTTCCCTCTGTTGGGAGCCAAGCCACGCTCGTTTCCCACTTACCGCGAGGTCTTATGATAAAGAGAAAGGAGGTATATTATGATTTACTTATCTGCCACAGAAGCAAAACAAAATTTTACATAATTTTTAGATAAAGCTCAAAAAGAACCAATAACAATTCAGCGTCAGGAACAAGATTTAGTTGTAGTGCTATCTGTCTTAGAGTATCAAAGATTAACTAAATTACTAAAAAATGAGTTTCAGGGATTTTGTGATCAAGTTGGTAAAAATGCCGAAGTAAAAGGTATGACAGAAGAAAAGCTCAAAGTTAAACAATAACGGTTCTATCGCTCCCTTGCGGAAGAGAATATTAATTTAATTTTTGTAGGTTGGATTGACGTATGTTACCCAACATTGTTCAAAATCATTAAAATTGTTTTTGGGTTGCGCTGTCGCTTAACCCAACCTACGATTTTCTATTCTACATTTACCCAAAAATCTGCGGTTTTGATTTGTCCATTGCGATTAAATTGCATCCACATTTTATATGTTCCTGGTTTGGGGAATTTTGTATGAAATTCGATTTTTCCATCTGGAGTATTTTTGATTGCGTGTGCATGGATATAATCAGATGAAGTCAGGGGAGATGAACTTTTAATAATTACTAAATGTCCTTTTTCACCCAAATAAGGTTGTAAATCTTTAATTGGTTGATTTTTGTTGTCTTTTAAGTCAAAAGTTAAGTTAATGTCTTGACCGACTTTGATTTTTGGTGCAGAAATATTCAGATTGACTTTAGTATCTGAGATAGTTTTAGTTTTGGTGAACTTTTCTAAATTTTTTGGTAATGGAACTGTACCAGGAATTGTAATATTCATTAATGAGACATTCTCCTGATTTCCAGCAGGTTTATAATCACTGAAAAGTGTATAATTTCCTGACTCTGGAAAATTTGCAGTTACTTCAAAGCGACCATTTTCTTTATATTCGGGATGAATATGATCAAAAAATTGTAAATCATCTCTCACAACAATTAAGTGCATGATTTTTTCTTGGAAAATGTCAAACTTATTAACAGGTTTTCCAGTAGAGTCTTGAATATCAATGACTAAGTTAATTGGTTGATTTGGTGATAAACTTTTCGGAGCAGTTAATTTAACTTTGGTAGTTATTTGTGAATTATTTTCATGATTCATATTTTCCATGGAATGTCCATCATGATTCGTCATTATACTAGGTGAAACTTGTGTCTCAGTAGATTTAGTATTAGATGAACAACCAGGAGCTAATAGTAAAGTTGTAACTACAAAAATACTTGAAAAAAATCGCTTCATTTTAGGAGGGTGGTAATTTGAATTTTATTGTTTGCGGAACATTTCTCAGAGCCAGAATTAACTCCTAACTCCATTTATGACCACATCTTTTTTTTCTGGATTAGGTAATAAAGCCAGATCAATCAAAGGTAATTTAATAATTACTGTTGTTCCTTGATTTAACCCCAAACTCTCTAAAGTGATTTTACCACCCATGAGTTCAATTAAATTCCGAGAGATTGCTAAACCCAATCCAGTTCCTTCAAACTTGCGCGTAGTTGTCCCGTCAACCATCACAAAGGGACGAAATAGTTTACCTTGTTCTCCTGGATCAATACCAATTCCTGTATCTTTAATAGAAACTAAAACATACTGCTGATGACGATTAATACTCATGGTAATTTGAATACTACCTTCATCAGTGAATTTAGTAGCATTACCAATAATATTAATTAACACTTGTTTGAGTTTAATGGAATCAGACTTTATAGGAATAGGCTTATCACCTATATCACAAATTAATTGTAGTCCTTTATATTGGATATTAACTGATTGTAAGTTAATTACCTCTAATAATAATTGTCGTAAATCTAGCGGTACTGTAATTACAGAAAGTTTACCCGCTTCTATTTTAGAAATATCTAGCAAATCATTAATTATTCCTAATAAATGAATTGCTGTATCATCGGCTTTTTTAAGAAACTCTAATTCTTCTTCTCTACTATCACATAAATCATCACGCACTAACCGCACACAGTTAATAATAATATTCAATGGGTTTCTTAATTCGTGAGAAGTTGTGGCTAGAAATTGACTTTTCACTTGATTGGCTGATTTAGCTTCTTTCCAAGCAATTTCTAATTCTTCAGCCCAATCTTTGAGTCTTTCTACCATTTGATCTAATGCTTGAGCTAGTTGATTAAATTCTCTAATTTTGAAGTTGCGGGGAATGGGTTGTGCCGCGTGGTGACTATGAAGATTAATAGCATAGTCGCGGAGTTCTTCTACTGGACCTGCTAAATAAGGAACTAAATAAAATGATGCCAATAAACTTGCACCAATTAAACCAACTGTTAAAACAATGAGAATTAGTTTAATTTCTTCTAAACCAAATAGGGCATTTTCCACACTTGTAACTGCTAGGACAATCCATCTTTGTGATGGTTTTGTAGTGATAGGTTTAGTAGTAGCTGTAAAACCTGCAACCAGTTCTTGTCCTTCTATAAAGGATAAATTACTGGAATTATTACTGCCACCCAAGGCATTTTTAACTATAGCTTGAATTCTGTCTACATCGGCATAATCTTTAATATTAGTACCGATTCTTTCTGGTAATGGATGAGCTAAAACTTTACCGTCTTCAGCAATGACTACCAAAAAACCCGTTAATGAGCCTGGATGATTGGGATTTTGTTGATATAATGTGGTTTTCATGCTTAATCGGTAGGCTAAATTACCACGTTGATTAGAAACAGGAATTGATAAAAATAATTGTAGTTGATTTTGTTTGTCTCTTTTACCAGTTTTTCCCGATTGGGATGGTAATATAAATTGAATATCAACGTCATTGCTAGTAAGAGATAAACCTGATGGCATAATTTCTTGAACACCACAACTACTGGCAATTATCTCACCTTTTTTAATGCGGGTTAATTGGAGACAATCAGTTTGGGTTGGTAGTTGTTTTTTTAGTTGTTTAAGAAATTGTTCAATTTGGAAAGTTGAACCTGATTGAATTACTTTAGTTTGACTAGCTGTAATTAAATTGGAGCGTAAAGCGGCAATATTATCAGTAATTTTTTCTCCTTTATTAACTGCACTTTCTGTTAAATTTTGTTGGGCAGTATTTAACAAACTAGAACGAGCTTTATTCAAGGCAACCATTTCTCCTACTAATAAAACTGGGATAAATACTAGCAGTATTCTTGTTACTAATATTTGTCGAAATGACGATTGACGAGATTTAGCCATTGTTTGTCTCACTTCGCATCTTCAAACTACAATAATAAAGATATGAAATTACACTAGTCAAGGGAGACATTTTATTAATTGATGATGAGTTTACTATTAATTTAAATTTCCAAGTTAGAAAGGAGAGAACAGGTAAGAATTAGAAATTTAAAAAATATCTCACTAATTACTGAAACATAAATTTATCAATCTTCCATCAATACCTTGTTCATTTTTCCTAGGTTGGGTTAAGCGACAGCGCAACCCGACGCTCATGTTGGGTTTCATCCTTCAACCCAACCTACAAATCAAGACTTTTCTCGATTTGGACAAAGTATTGTTCCATATACCAAATTTTATAAAATGTAGATTAAATAGTGACTGCTGTTGCATATTCATATTAATGGTGTAAAATTACTCAAAATTATCTTGTAGCTATAGATTTTTCAATAATCTATCCCCTCACAAAAAATATCAAAGCAACCCAATCATGCAAAATCGTCCTCATACCACAGTAGTTTTAGCCATGAGTGTTGATGGTAAAATAGCAGATTTTAGGCGATCGCCTGCGCGGTTTGGCTCATTGGTTGATAAAATACACCTGGAGAAACAAATTGCTGCATCTGATGCCATTTTATTTGGTGCTGGTACTCTTCGTGCCTACAGTACAACAATGACTATCACAGAGACAATACTCTTGCAACAAAGAAAAAAAGCAGACAAGCATCCCCAGCCGGTTCATATAGTGATTTCCCGTTCAGGCAATCTGAATCCGGACATTAAATTTTTTCAACAACCGGTGAGACGGTGGTTACTCACAACCTCTCTAGGGGCTTATTTTTGGCAAGAAAGATCAGAGTTTGAGCAAGTTTTAGTCTTTGAAACTGCTGCCAAAGAAATTGACATTTTGGCTGCTTTAAAATATTTAGCACGGTTACAAATTACCCGTCTGGCTATTTTGGGAGGAGGACAATTAGTGGCATCTTTCCTAGAATCTGATTTAATTGATGAAATATGGCTCACTATTTGTCCATTAATTTTAGGTGGTAGTATTGCCCCTTCACCTGTGGAGGGGACAGGATTTTTAGCTGATCTTGCTCCTAAGTTACAATTATTAGAAGTATCCACAATAGAGCAAGAAGTATTTTTACACTATAGGATAATTCAGGAGTCATAAGTCAGGATTCAGGCGTAAATTCAAAATATAAAATTGTTGGGAAACTACACAATGATCAAAGAACACAAACCCCATTATTCTCTTGTTTGGACGCACACAATCGCCGATGTTCCCCAAGCAGACTGGGATGCTTTAGCAATGCCGTTAAAAACGCCTTTTTTAGAATGGGATTGGTTGCACAATTTGGAAATATCCCAAAGTGTTACAGCCAATACAGGTTGGTTGCCAAATCACTTGATTTTGTGGCGAGATAAAACTTTAATTGCGGCTGCTCCTTTATATTTAAAAGGACATAGCCAGGGCGAATTTGTTTTTGATCAGCAGTGGGCAGAATTAGCTTCCCGTTTAGGAATAGAGTATTATCCAAAACTGCTAGGAATGACACCATTTACCCCGGCTGAAGGCTATCGGTTTTTAATAGCTGCGGGAGAAGATGAGGAAGAAATTACGGCGGTAATCCTCCATGAAATTGATAGTTTTTGTGTGAAACATCGGATTTCTGGCTGTCATTTTCTTTATGTTGATCCCCAATGGCGACCAATTTTAGAACGCCAGGGGTTTACAACTTGGCTACATCATAATTATGTTTGGGAAAATGCTAATTTTCAAACTTTTGATGATTACTTGACTGGATTTAATGCCAATCAAAGACGCAATATTAAACGGGAACGCAAAGCTGTAGAAAAGGCTGGTTTAAAATTGCAAGCATTAACAGGTGAGGAAATTCCTAATTCTCTGTTTCCGTTAATGTATGATTTCTATGCTGATACTTGCGATAAGTTTGGTTGGTGGGGAAGTAAGTATTTAACCAAGAACTTTTTTGAACAGTTGCACCATAATTATCGGCATCGAGTCGTATTTTTTGCCGCTTATAATGAGCAAGATCCACGTCAACCTGTGGGGATGTCCTTTTGTTTATTCAAAGAAGACAAACTATATGGACGCTATTGGGGGAGTTTTCAAGACATAGATTGCTTACATTTTGATGCTTGTTATTATGCACCAATTGAATGGGCGATCGCTCATGGTATCCAAAATTTTGACCCAGGAGCAGGTGGTAAACATAAAAAACGTCGGGGATTCCCTGCTACTGCTAATTACAGCCTTCACCGCTTTTACAACAACCGTTTAGGACAAATTATTTTGCCTTGGGTTCGGGAAGTAAATCAAATGGAACAAAAAGAAATGGATGCTATTAATGCAGAGTTACCTTTTAAATAAGGAAATAGATCCCCGACTTCTAAATAGATCCCCGACTGCTCAAAGAAGTCGGGGATCTGCATATTGCAGATTGATGTAATCTAAAAATACTGTTTCTATAAATTTACTTTTGATAATGCATAAGGATTTACTACTTGAAGATTTGACAGCAATTGATCATAAACTTTCTCAGCGTTATATTGATCTTGACCCCAAGGGCTATTTTATTATCTACATAGATCAAAATGAAAGGTTAATTTATGCAAAGCACTTCACTAATGTCATTAATGAACGTGGTTTAGCAGTAGATCCCGAAACAGGTCAGGTGATTCCAGTTCGCGGTAAAGTGGAAAGAACTCACACTACCGTATTTAGTGGCCGTACAGCCAAAGAACTGTGTATTAAGATTTTTGAAGAAACTCCAGATTGTCTTGTAACCTTCTTAGACCATGCAGCTTATTTAGGTAGAGAATTTGTGCGGGCTGAAATGGCTTTAGTGTCAGGAAAAGAATACATTCAAGATTAGATACAATAGCAAAGACGGGGAATTAGTTACTAATTCCCACTTAGAGGATGTTTGAAAAGTGGTATTCCGTAATTTTCATCACATTGCTACCCCCCTTAGTCCCCCTTGTAAAGGGGGGAAACAATAAAAATCCAGTTCCCTCCCCTTTACAAGGGGAGGGTTAGGGTGGGGTAAAAAATATTTGATACATCAACCATAACTTTTCAAACACCCTCTTACTTATGCTTCAAAAAAGAAAAAAATAATACATTTCTGCACTTTTTTCAAAAAAATTATTAAAACTAGAAAATCTTTTTAATAAGTAATAAAATTACAACATGAAAGAATTATCACCTCATGATGAAACCGCCAGAATAGAGGCACTATTACAGTACAAGATTCTGGATACTGCACCGGAAGCTGCTTTTGATGATTTAACTCGTTTAGCAGCTTATATTTGTGGAACTCCCATAGCTTTAGTAAGTTTGATTGACACAAACCGGCAATGGTTTAAGTCTAAAGTCGGTTTAGAGGCATTAGAAACACCTCGTGATATTGCTTTTTGTACTCACGCCATTTGCCAAAAAGATGTTTTCATTGTTCCTGATGCCACTCTTGACGACAGATTTGCTACCAATCCCTTAGTCACATCCGAGCCTAATATTCGATTTTATGCAGGTGTACCTCTAATTGATGCTGAGGGTTATGGTTTAGGAACGTTGTGCGTGATTGATAATGTGCCAAGGGAACTCACGGCTGAACAACTAGAGGCTTTGAAAATACTGGGTTGCCAAGTCATGAAACAGCTAGAACTACGACGCAATTTAGATAGCTTACTATTGGTAACTACTAAACATCAAAAACAAAAGAAAGCTAACAAACAACTTTTTGTGAAAATTGGCGGCTGGTTTGGCTTAACATCATCAATTTTAGTGATAATTGGGATATTTTCCTATCAAAATATTCAAGAAATTGTAAATATAAATAATCAGCAAAAACAGACATTAGCACAATATGAAAAAATCAATGAATTTAATCAAAAAGATCAAGAAATTCATCAACAACAATCAATAAAATTAACTAATAATACACATAGTATGCTCCTTGGATTGGGGATTGCTATCGGTTTGTGTGTCATAATTATGGCGATGATTTACTACCTTATTTATCGGGAAATCATTGCCCGCAAATGGGTAGAGGAATCTCTAAAAACAGAACGTAATTTCATTTCTAGTGTTCTAGATACAGCCAGCGTTTTAGTGATGGTTCTCGATGATAAAGGGCAAATTGTCCGCTTCAACCGAGCTTGCGAACAAAATACTGGTTACACCTGTGGAGAAGTTTTAGGGCGATGTTTTTGGCAGCTATTTTTAACCGAGAAAGATCAGCCATCAATTCAAGCTATTTTTGAGCAAATAAAATTAGATAAAAGACCAAGAGAATCAGAAACTTATTGGATAACAAGAGATGGAAGACAACGATTAATTGATTGGTCAAATACTATTCTGCTGGATAGTCAAAACCAAATAGAATACATTGTTAGTACAGGGATAGATATTACTGAGCGCAAACAAAATGAACAATATCTCAGTTTCCAATATGCGGTAACTAATGCCTTAGCAGGAGCTATAAATATTCAGAATACCACCCATCGCACCTTAAAAGGAATTTGTCAAACATTGGCATGGGATTGGGGCGAAATTTGGGTTATGGATAAATCAGAAAATATTCTGCGTTGTTTAGATATTTGGTATGAATCAGGTTCAGAATTTAAACAGTTTGAAGAAATTACTAGAAAAATTACTTTTGCTCCAGGAATTGGTCTCCCTGGCCGAATTTTATCTAAATTTCAACCTATTTGGCTAACTGATATTTGTAATGATCAGAATTTTCTGCGAACAGATATTGCTACTCAAATAGGATTGAAAACAGCTTTTGGTTTTCCTATTCGTGGTGGTAATACAAACATTGGGGTCATGGTTTTCTTTAGTAAAAATATGCAGCTAGAAAATGCAGATCTACTGAAAGGGATGATGTCTATTGGCGACCAAATAGGTCAATTTATTAAGCGAAAACAAATAGAAGAAGAACTAAAGCAGCAAAATTTGCGATCACAATTATTAGCCGATATCACCCTAAAAATCCGCGACTCTTTACAAATTGACGACATCCTCCAAACTAGCGTTACCGAAGTTAAAAGGCTGCTAAAAGCTGATCGTGTCCTCATCTTAGAGTTAGAAGAAAATGGCAATTTAACTGCACGTAAAGAAGCATTGATTCCCGGTATCCCTGTTGTCATAGGAGAGCAGATTTTTGACCCTTGTTTTGTAGAAAAACACGCTCATAAATATGCTCAACAATGGATTACCAGTATTGATGATATAGAAAAAGCCAATATCCAACTTTGTCACCGACAATTACTGGAAAGATTTCACATCAAAGCCAACCTTGTGATTCCTATTTTTCTCGAAGATGAATTTTGGGGACTGTTGATTGCTCATCAATGTACTCAACCCCGTCATTGGAATACTTGGGAAAGAGAATTCTTGCGATCGCTTGCTGATCAAATCGGTATTGCCTTAGTCCAAGCTAAACTATTAGAATCAGAAATTATTCACCGTCAAGAACTAGAAATAGCTCGACAGGAAGCCGAATCAGCATTACAAGCCAAAAGTAGTTTTTTGGCCAATATGAGTCATGAAATCCGTACCCCAATGAACGGCGTTTTGGGCATGACCAGCTTACTATTAGAAACTCCCCTTAATCCAGAGCAACAAGATTTTTTGGAAACAGTGCGGACTAGTGGTGATGCTCTCTTATCCTTGATTAACGAAATTTTGGATTTATCCAAACTTGAAGCCGGGAAAATGATGCTAGAAACCCTAGATTTTAACCTATCTACCTGCATTCAAGAAGTTATAGAACTGTTAGCACCCCAAGCTCATGATAAAGGACTAGAAATAGCAGCATTAATTCCTGCCAATGTCCCAATTTATATCCAAGGAGATGCTAGTCGTCTGCGACAAGTTATCATGAATTTGATGGGTAATGCGATCAAGTTCACCAGCCAAGGAGAAGTAATTATTCAACTAGAATTAATTTCAGAAACCGATGATACAGCTACCATTCAATTTGCCATCATAGACACAGGTATTGGCATTACCACTGAAGATAAAAATAACCTTTTCCAACCCTTTACCCAAGTTGATGCTTCTATTACCCGTAAATATGGCGGTACGGGTTTAGGACTAGCCATTTGCCAACAATTGGTAACTTTAATGGGTGGAAAAATTGGCCTCAACAGTGAGATTGGTAAAGGTTCTAAATTTTGGTTTAATTTATCTTTTACTAAACAGCCAGAATCTGTTTCTCAAAATCAAGATTATCAAATTCTTAGTCAGCGACGGTTGTTAGTAGTAGATAACAATACTATCAGTCGAGAAATTCTCCACCACCAAGCTATCAGTTGGGGAATGCACATAGATGAAGTTGATTCTGCTATTGCCGGACTTGCAGCTTTAGAAACAGCCGCAGCACAGCAGATGCCCTATGATATTGCCATAATTGATATGCAAATGCCTGAGATAGATGGGTTGACTCTAGGAATACAAATTAAGAAAAATCCAGCTATTGCTAATGTCCCTTTAATTATGCTGGCTTCTACTAATCAAAGAGATGAAGTAAAAAAGGCATTAGATATAGGATTTATCACTTATTTAGTCAAGCCCGTTAAGCCTACTCGACTGCTTGATACTATTATGAATATAGTAGGTTCTCAATCAAAAATAAATAATTCTCAGATTGCTATCAATGAAGAGTTGCCAGCAATAACTAACAAGAATACATCCAAATTAAAGTTGCTGTTAGCAGAAGATAATCTAGTTAATCAAAAAGTCTTTCTCAAGCAACTTCAAAATCTAGGATATCAAGCAGATGCCGTAGCCAATGGTCAAGAAGTATTAGAATTATTAGATAAAATTCCCTATGACTTGATTTTCATGGATTGTCAAATGCCAATTCTCGATGGTTTGGCAGCCACAAAAGAAATTCGTCGTCGTCCAGTAAGTTCCTTTCCTAAACATCAACAACCTGTAGTAATTGCTATTACTGCTAATGCCATGAAAGAAGACCAAAAAATTTGTTTAGATGCTGGTATGGACGATTATTTAAGTAAACCAGTAACTAAAGATAAATTAGCCGCAATGTTAGAACTTTGGAGTCAGAAAATTCTCAAAATACAGAAAATAATTATTCCTGAAGAAACAGTGTTTTAAATAAAAAATAGGAGTCAGGAATTGGAAAGAAAAAAATAACCAATTCCCTATTCCCTATTCCCTATTCCTCAGATTCCTGAGAGGGTGGTTTTTGAAACACTAAGTAAATGTAGTATGTAGCCATTGGGATGACAGTGGCCGCAATTAACAGCCCAACAACCCAAGCAGTAGCATTACCTTGATCTGTTTCTTCAGCTTTGGTAAAAGTTCCTTCTACTTGGACTGTTTCCTTGATCTCTGGTGGACCGGGATCTGGTTTACCGGATAAAACAGCCACCAAGCGATCGCTCACATCCAAAAATCCTTGGTTGTATTTATTACCACTACGTAATGCTGTACCCAATGTTTCTTCAGCCAGACTTTGGACGATAGAATCAGTTAACAGAGACTTAACCTGATCTCCACTAATTAAAGCAGTTCCATTAGTAACAGTATCAACAAGTAATAACACTTGATTAGCCTGTTCTGCTGCTGTTGGAAACCATTTACTAAATAGTCCCTTGGCAAAACTTTCCGGTGTTTCCCCATAGTCGAGGCGGTGAATAGTGACAATTCTGGCTTCGTTACCAGTTTCCTGAGCTAAATCATGGAAAGTCTTACTAATCTGACCTTCATTCGATCGGCTAATCACATCACCTTGATCTAAAATCCAAGTATCTGCCGTTAAACTGGGTATTTGGTATACACCAGTAGCAGCAGCAGGTAAAATAAACAGTGAACTCGCCATCATCATTACCAATACAGGAAAAATGAGACGGACAAGGTATTTTGAGTTACTAAATAATTGCTTGAGTAACTGTTGCATGGGATGAATCCTTAAACAGACTTGCAATCAAAATACTACATAATTAGGTCAGTTGTCAGTTGTTAGTTGTTGGTTGTCAGTTGTCAGTTGTTAGTTGTTGGTTGGAAATATCTCCCCTGCAACCTACGCTCTGCCCTATTTCCTCAATCATCGGGGGGATACAGCACTTCCCGGTGTTATGAGGTACATATCTAGCGGGCAAGATGCCCGCACTACAAGAGTTTCATGATTCAACTTTGTACCTCATAAGAGCGGAAACCGCTGTATGTGACTTTATTAAGGTAAAATTAAATTTAATAAAAATAAAAAAATCTTTGTTTTAGAGAAAGATCATGACAACTTCTACCGCCTTTGACTTAGCATCACTAAATCAGCAATTTGAAACCGCAAGTCCTACAGAGATATTAGCCTGGTCTGTGCAGAATATCCCCACAGGACTGGTACAAACTAGCGCCTTCAACGTAGATGATATTATCTTGACACATATTTTCTATAGCGTACTTCAGCATCCCGTTCCTGTAATTTTCCTGGATACCCTTTATCATTTCCCTCAAACCTTAGAATTGGTTGGTAAAGTTAAAGAAATCTATAACCTAGATTTACAAACGTATAAAACACCAGACGTGGATAGCCGTGAAGCCTTTGCTGCTAAATTCGGTGCAGCCCTCTGGGATACAGATATTGCTAAATTCCACGACATTACCAAAATCGAACCACTTTTACGGGGATTAGATGAACTCAATACTGTAGCTTGGATTACAGGTCGCCGTCGTGATCAGGCCGTTACTCGTGCTACCATGCCCGTATTAGAATTAGATGGTAAAGGCAGATTAAAAATCAACCCTCTAGCTAATTGGACTCGTAAACAAAGCTGGGCTTATGTAGCTGAACATAAAGTAATTTACAATCCTCTTCATGACGAAGGTTATCCTAGCATTGGCGACGAACCCATTACTACTAAAGTAGGTGAAGGTGAAGACGAACGCGCTGGACGTTGGAGAGGAAGCGAAAAAACTGAGTGTGGAATTCACATTTAATCTCTTAGATCCCTGACTTCTTTAAGAAGTCAGGGATCTGAAATTTCTGAACTCTCTGAAATAATGCGAATAAACATCCAATTATGGGACAAAGAAGGATTCCACTCCAAACTGGCAACTTTTATCATGTTTATAATCGCGGAAACAATCGCCAAATAATTTTCTTTGAAGGTGAAAACTATATTTATTTTCTTCGACTGATCAGAGAACATCTAATTAAAAATTCAGTAGATATTATTGCATACTGTTTAATGCCTAATCATTATCATCTTCTAGTCTATCTGAGAGATGAAACCCTTTCTGATGCTATGAAATCTCTCTCACTTTCTTACACAAAAGCAATTAATAAACGTTTTAACCGTTCTGGAGTATTATTTCAGGGAAGGTTTCAAAGTATTCATATTTCACAAACTGACTATCTTGTTAACCTCTCTCAGTATATTCATCTCAATCCTGTGAAAGCATCACTGGTGAAGCAACCCGAAGAATGGGAGTTTTCCAGTTATTTAGAATATGCTGGATTAAGAAAAGGAACAATACCCAAGATAGAGTATATCAAAATGCAGATTGAGGAAGAATCAGTTTATCAGCAATTTTTAGCGGATCATAACTTACCTCATAGCAGTGACTTCAAAAAACTGCTACTAGATTTAGAATAGATCCCCGACTTCTTTAAGAAGTCGGGGATCTGAACCCCTACAACCAATAAACTATGAAAATTCTCCATCTTTCAGATATTCATATTGGTAGCGGTTTTTGCCACGGGCGCGTTAATCCAGCCACAGGTTTAAACACACGACTGGAGGATTTTGTGAAAACATTATCTTTGTGTATTGACCGAGCGATCGCCAATCATGTAGATTTAGTTTTATTTGGTGGTGATGCTTTCCCCAATGCCACACCTGCACCCTATGTTCAAGAAGCCTTTGCTAATCAATTTCGCCGTTTAGTTGATGCAGATATCCCCACAGTCTTATTAGTAGGAAATCATGACCAACATTCCCAGGGTTTGGGAGGTGCGAGTTTAAATATTTATCGGACTTTGGGAGTACCAGGGTTTGTGGTTGGTGATACTTTAACAACTCATCGCATTTCTACCCGCAGCGGAGATGTGCAAATCATTACTCTTCCTTGGTTAACTCGTTCAACTTTGATGACTCGTCAAGAAACTCAAGGTTCTTCTTTAGCTGAAGTAAATCAACTCCTGACAGACCGTTTAGAGGTAGTTATCGAAGGAGAAATTCGCCGTCTTGACCCAAATATCCCCACTGTACTTTTAGCTCATTTAATGGCTGATAATGCCACTTTAGGTGCAGAACGTTTATTAGCAGTCGGGAAAGGTTTTACCTTACCTTTATCTTTATTAACTAGACCATGTTTTGATTATGTGGCTTTAGGTCATGTCCACAAACACCAAAATTTAAATAAATCTAATGACCCACCGGTAATTTATCCTGGAAGTATTGAACGGGTAGATTTTAGTGAAGAGAAGGAAGACAAAGGTTATGTGATGATAGATTTGGAAAAAGGGAAAGCAGATTGGGAATTTTGTCCTTTACCTGTGCGAACTTTTCGGACTATTGAGATAGATTTATCTAAGCAGGATGATCCACAAAAAGTATTATTAAAAGGAATTGCTAAATATGATATTCAAGATAATGTGGTGCGACTTATTTACAAATTGAAATCAGAACAATTGGATTTAATTGATAACTCTTCTCTTCACCAAGCTTTAAGTGTCGCGCACACTTACACTATACAAGCTGAATTAGTGAGTCAGTTAGCAAAACCCCGCATTCCTGAATTAAGCGCGAGTAGCAGTATTGACCCAATGTCAGCTTTAAAAACTTACTTAAATAATCGGGAAGATTTGCAAGAAATAATGCCATCTATGTTGGAAGCAGCACACAATTTATTAGCAGATGATGAGGGAATTTTGCTAGTACCGCAGGGCGGAATTAAAAATTAACAATTAAAAATTAAAAAAGCAGATTGTATAAGCTTTTTAGGGATTTTTAATAGTTATCTTACTTACGCTGTACTGTACTAGTAGTCTGTCAAATTTATTTTGACGGGTTTTTGGTAGTGCGGGCATCTTGCCCGCGTGAGCGTCTCGCTCACACTACAGTCCATCATTTTTATCTTGACAGACTACTAGTACCGCTACGCGAAAGTCAAAAGTCAAAATTAATAGGTTGAAATTGATAAATTTTATCTAATTAATCTATTTTGCCAACGGGTAATAGCTCGCAAATATGCTAGAATGGGAATCTGATAAACTTCAATAAAAATCCACACAATAATTCCTAAGTGTGACAAAAAAGTTAGCACAGTCCAAATAAATGGAATCCATGAAAGCGGAACATGAGAATGAGGAGGAAAATAATAGGCTGTAATTCCTATTAAGGTAGTCGGTAAAATAATAAAAGCAATTGCGGACAAACCATAACCCCAACCTAATTCCACATTTCCTAATCGTGCTTGGGTCCACCTTAATCCATTCCAATTCCAAACTAAAGGTGGTTCTCTAGAAGGCATTTTAACTTGTTGTAATTCTAAGTTAACTGTAAATATTTCATTGCAAAAATCACAACACATAGTTTCCATCATCAACATTTGCGAAATTTTACCCACGTGACATACTGGACATGGATAATCTTCGTGAAAGTTTAAAGATGTTGATAAAATTGAAGATTTTGCCATAATTAGGGCTTGCTTAATAAACCTAAAACCTTGATAAATAAATCAATGAATTGAGAAGGATAAAATGTGAATAATGTGCAAGGAATAAACTTTGAAACTATTCATTTAGCTATCACTTTCCCAGATTTGAGACTATTCTTATCTCCTTCTAATTCTTCTTCCTGACTCCTGACTCCTGACTCCTTCTAATAAAACAACCTAGTTTATTCATAAAACCAGGTTGAATTTGATATGATGAAAATATTGGAAATGTAATTAGTCTAGAAAACCCATCAAAAGTTCGGAGTCATCGAAGGTATTTGGCGCTATTGGCCGATTTCCGAAGACAGAATAGTTGTCAGAAACTACCAAGGCACTAGAACCAATGGGACGAATACCAGACAAGTTAATACTATCAACTACTTGGAATGTGTTTGCACCTATGGGACGAATCCCCATAGAGTTGAAGGTATCAACTACTTGTAATGTCCCGGTGGTAATGGGACGCATTCCAGCAACTATGATTGTTCCTTGAGAAGTTTCTTCAGTATTACTGATATTATCCTGATTATTTTCTGTCATTTTTATTTCTCCTTTGTATTAGATGACACTTATTCAAACTAAATCTTTGTTTGTTAAGTGAATTTTACAATAATTAAGGAAAGAAGTATTTTTTTCCTATATATTTAGAGTCTAACCTTAAACCAGCATATATCACAGGTTGAATCTGAGATTGATATATTTTTGGGCGTTGCATAATGGCGGTATGAATTTTGTTTCGCGCAAAGTCGCAAAGGAGCAAAGACGCAAAGTTTTAGATTTTGAGTTTTTAGTTTCATACCTCAATATGGCTATCGCCACGCAGGCTATCAGCAACGCCGATTTTTAATGGGGTTAGAATCTTGATTATATCAGCTAATGTACATTTATTTTGGTGCAGATAGGTTATGTCAAGATATAAAATTATTTTATATTTTCGATAAGATCATTACCATAATCAAAAATAATCCAATTAAAGAATTAAGTAACTCTGCCATTTTGATTGAGGATCTTGACGGTTTTTTTCTGGTATTAATAACCGCCAACTTTTCCCTTCTTTTTGAATTTGTAGGTAGACTTCAAAGGGTTTTTCAAGTTGTTTAAAACTGCGTTTTGGTAGTTTTACGGTAAAGTCGTAATTTCCCTGTACCCGATAAGCTGGTAAGTTTTCAATGGTGAGGGGTTGTTGTTGAGTGATAGATATGCGCTGAATATTAAATTTTTGGAAGTTTAGATCTAGCTGTTGGTTAAGTTGCTGTTGGGTTTGTTCTAGTTGGAGAGCGATCGCTTTTTGCACTAATTCCGGTGTTGGTGATAAGGCAATAGTAGTACAAGCTGTGAGGAAAACTATGAAAATTGTTGTAAAAATTAACTTAATCATCTTTAATTTCTTTTTAGTGTATTTGAATATATCCTCGTTAACCACCATTCACTGGGGGAATTAAAACCACTTCGTCACCATTTTGGAGAATGGTATCCGGTTCAACAAATTGTAAATTCACGCCAAAGCGGGTTATTTCCCGCCATTTGCTTAATTTTGGGTGTTCAGCAATCAAGCGATCGCACACAGCTTGAACTGGTGTACCATCAGGAAAATCTAACACTAGTTCGGACACATCAAAAGCTTCTTGATAAACAGCAAATAACTTAACGGTGACAGCGATAGATTGGGACATATAATTTTTGTATACAACCTAATTTAATTATTGGGAATCATTGTAAACTGACCTTGTTTAATTTGTAAAAGAATAGATTGACCGTTTCGCTCCCTTTCTGGTGTAAACTGGAGTGGATAGCCTGATGTTTCATTAGCAGAAAGACTGACATTTTCCAGCCCTCTTAATACTGTACTACGAGATGGATTATTAGATAAAGCTTTAATCAAAGCCTGAGTTGCATCAAAGCTAGTTGCAGTTCGCCAACTAATGCCTCCTCCCCACTGATCTTTTGCTTTTTTGGCAAAAGATTGAGCTTGTGATGTTCCTCTAAACCAGGGTACTGCAATGATTAAACCGTCTACATTTTTCCCTCCACTGTTTAAGATTTCATCCTGATAAAGATTATCTCCACCTAACATTTTTAATTCTCGTCTTGGTGAATTTTGGGTTTTGAGTGTTTCGTTTCTTTTAGTAATTTCTTTAGCAATCTTGAGAGTAATATCAAGCTTTTGCGTATTAGAAAATAACATTACTGCTTCTGCATGATCACCATAGACACTTTTAGCAACTTCTTTTTCTGCATCAAATGTAGGAGAAGTTAAATCAATTAAAGGTTTACGAACTACCTCACCTCCTAGTTTTTCAAACTGATTCGTGAATATCTCTCTGATACTATTACTATATGAGTTAGTTGGATTTCCAAAAATTACTGCTTTTTTTAATTTCAGACTTTTATAAGTATATTCAGCAAGTTTTTTACCGGCACTTTCATCAGAAGAAACTGCTCTGAAGAAAACTGGATTGTTCAATAAAATGCCAGTGCTAGTAGGGGAAATAACTGCTAATTCGGCTTTTTCATATTCTGGTAATGCCATATTGGTAGCATCACTAGAAATATGTCCAATGACTCCCAGTATTGAAGAATCTTTGATGAGTTCTTGAGCTACTTCTTTGGCTTTTTCTGTGTTGCTATCATTAGCAATTACAATTTCGAGTAATCTGCCATTTAAACCCTTGTTTTGATTAAGTTTGTCTTGTGCTTGAGCTACTCCACGTAATACCTCTTGAGTAGTAATGGTGCTTTTGTCTACTGGTACAACTACTGCTAATGTTAGAGGAGAACCTTTTTGACGTGCTAGGGAATTATTATAATAAATTAGCACTTCTGGGTCATAGCGATTAGCGTTTACAGCTTCTTTAAATAATTTAATTGCTTCTTGATAATTACCTTTTTTAAAGGCTTGAATGCCTTTGTCACGCGGGATATTATTAATCTCAGGGAAGAAAGTGCTATTACCTCGACTAATTCTACTATTGTCTGCTGCACAAAAAACACCTAATTCCTTTCTTTTCCCAGGTTCGCAGTCTTTAGCAATACTAGCCACTATAATACTAGAAATAATAAAAACAGCAGATGCTATTGCAGTTAAAATAATCAAATTGGATTTTGTACGAATATCTGGAAGATTAACTTTACTTGGTTGATGTTCACTTAGTTGATGTAAATTAATATCAATACTACTATTATTTATAACGTCACTCTCAATAGTGCTTGCATTGGCCTTTGAATACAAAATTATACTACTAGGACTTTTTTTTTGCTCAATTTTATCTAACTCGTGAATTTCGTCCCTTAGTGGGTGACGTTGTATAATCCAGAGCCGGACAAATTCTATTTTAACCCTTTCCTCTATTTCATCTAAAAATCCATTACTTCTCAGAAGTTGATTCGTTTCTATAATTAATTTATCTTCTGTGTCAGGTCTAAATCTTTTTATTAATCTAACATAATTATCTGAATCTTCTTGCGCTTCTGCTATTGCTGCAAACACAACTTTTTCTAAAATCGAAAAGCCGTCCCAAAACCATGTTAAACCAGCCTCAGCTAATTCAATTGCTTTATTAATAATGAGTTTTACATCTTCACTACTAACTGTCCATTTATCCTCCTCTCGCGCTCTCCCAAAAATAGTAAAACATATCGCTTGAGTAAAATAAGGGTGTCCTGCGGATAGATCAAAAATTGCTTTTATCGCATCTTCTTCATATTCAAGAATATTTTCTGCTGGCTTAATAATTAAATTTGTTGTACTTTCTTCATTTAATAACCCAATTTCTCGAACAGGTACATCCTTAAATATCTTACTTATTCTGTGCTTATTTACTGATCTTTGTTCTATTAATAAAATTAAAAATAATTTTTTATTAATATTGATAAGGGAAGATAAATATTTATAAACTTGTTCTAATAATTCTGGATTATTACTATTCATTAAGGCATCAAATTCATCAACTACCAATACCAAATTCTTATTTTCTAATAATTGATATACCTGCGGTAAGAATTGATGAGAAAAAATTCCAGAATCTAATTCTAACTCTGTAATTTCCGGTAGTTTAATATTTTCATCATCCAACGAAAGATCATGAAGTATCTCTTGAGCTAAATCCGCCAAAATTTCACTTAGGGATTTTTGGCTATAATGTTCTAAATTAAATGTCACAAAAACAAACTCATGTAAATCATTCAATCCATGAGGAATGTTTCTAATGACAGATGACTTACCAATGCGGCGCTGACCATATAACAAGATAATGTTGCTATTATGTTGAATATGATCTTGAATAGTCAAAAATAGGCTTTCTCGCCCAAAAAACAACTGTTGGTCAATAGGACGACCAATAACATAAGGGTTTCTTTGAGACTTAAAAGAAGTAATCATATCCTCATAGTACCTCCAAACGTTTTAATTGCATCTGTGAGATCACGGTTTTGCTGGATCAATTTGTTCAAATTTACCTCCTTTAATCTCGACAAGAATAGACTCACCTTGACGCTCCCTTTGTGAAGTAAACTCGAGAGGATAGCCTGATGTTTCATTGGCAGAAAGACTGACATTTTCTAGTCCTCCTAATACTGTACTACGAAATGGATTATTAGATAAAGCCTTAATCAACATCCAAGTTGCATCAAAGCTAGTTGCAGTTCGCCAACTAATACCTCCTCCCCATTGCTTATCTGCTTTTTTGGCAAAAAGTTGAGCTTGTGGTGTTTCTCTAAACCAGGGTACTGCAATGATTAAACCCTCTACATTTTTCCTGTCGCTGATTAAAGTTGCACCCTGATAAAGAGTATCTCCACCTAACATTTTTAATTCTGGTCTTGGTGGATTTTGAGTTTTGAGTGTTTCGTTTCTTTTGGTAATTTCCTTAGCAATCTTGAAAGCAATCTCAACACTTTGTGTGTCTGGCAACAACAATGCTGCTTCCGCCTTGTCACCG
Organism: Dolichospermum sp. UHCC 0260; assembly: GCF_009711985.1. Taxonomy (NCBI): domain Bacteria; kingdom Bacillati; phylum Cyanobacteriota; class Cyanophyceae; order Nostocales; family Aphanizomenonaceae; genus Dolichospermum; species Dolichospermum sp. UHCC 0260. The sequence continues at coordinate 22,186 of NZ_VIKZ01000016.1, forward strand.
TAGACGCTTTTAGCAACTTCTTTCTCTGGATCAAATGTAGCAGCAGTTAAATCAATTAGGGGTTTATGAACCACCTCACCTCCTAATTTTTCAAACTGATTTGTAAATATCTCTCTGAGGCTGTTACTATATGTATTAGTTGGGTTGGCAAAGATTACTGCTTTTTTTAATTTGAGACCTTTATAAGTATATTCAGCAAGTTTTTTACCCGCACTTTCATCAGAATAAACTGCTCTGAAGAAAACTGGATTATTTAGGAAAATACTGGTGCTAGTGGGGGAAATAACCGCTAATTTGGCTTTTGCATATTCTGGTAATGCTGCCTGGGTAGCATCACTAGATTTATGTCCAACTACTCCCAGTATTGAAGAATCTTTGATGAGTTCTTGTGCTACTTCTTTAGCTTTTTCTTTATTGCTATCATTAGCAATCACAATTTCTACTAATCTGCCATTTAACCCTTTATTTTGATTAAATTGATTTTGTGCTTGAGCTACTCCACGTAATATTTCTTTAGCAGTATCAGTAGTTGTGTTGTTGTCTAATGGTACAACTACTGCGAAGGTAAACGGAGAACCTTGTTTACGAGCTAGGGCATTATTATAATAAATTAGCACTTCTGGGTCATTTTGATTAGCTTTGACAGCTTGATTAAATAATACAGTTGCTTCTTGATAATTACCTTTTTTAAAGGCTTGAATACCTTTGTCACGCGGGATATTATTAATCTCAGGGAAGAAAGTGCTATTACCTCGACTAATTCTACTATTATCTACCACACAAGAAACACCTAATTCCTTTCTTTCACCTGGTGGACAAGTTTTCAAACCTTGGGAAATACCTACACCAATAACTACAATTCCAGCTAATCCTAAAGATGCTATTAGTCTTGAACTACGGTTGAGCCATTTGAGCATGATTGTAGAAGGTTTTTTATTTAAAGGTTTAGCTGCAACGTTAAGATTAGTGTTAGACTCACGGGCTTCAATTTCTTTTAATCTTTGTTTAAATAATATTCTGTTTGGATCAATTTCTAATCCTGATTGACATTGTTCTGTTGCTTTAATCCATTCTCTTGCAAGTATCAATTTATGGACATAATTTTCTATTGTCTGTAAAAAACCATCTTTGCTACTTTCTCTATCAATTTTGTCAGCTAGTCTGTAAATTTCCAAGGCTTGCTCAAAATTTTCGGACTTTGAGTATTTTTCAGCTACAGTTAATAAAGGCTGTAAAACAGACTCTTGTTTATTTATATTTCCGATAAAAGAATAGAATTGATAGGCTCGTTTGTAAAGTTCACAGGCTTTATTAAGTTCTTCAATCTTTAAATATTCGTCAGCCAAAGATGTTACAGTTTTAAAGTTATTAGGATTAAGCTTTAAAGCCAGTTCATAAGTTTGCACTGCCCGTGTATCATCATGTTCTCGCAAATCATCTGCTACTGACAAGAGCTTATTAATATTTTCTTGTTTAACTGTCTCTAAATTGCTAATTTCCTCTTTTAGCTGATGCCTTTTCACCAACCAACGACGGACAAATTCTACCTTAACCCTGTTATTATCTAAAAAACCATATTCATGTAATTGTTCGTCTGCTTTTTTCAAATATTCTGTTGCTATTCCATGGCTTCTTAATAGCATTAGCTGGGGAGGTTCATTTTCTTGAATAGCTATATTTCGAGCCTCTGCTGCTGCTGCAAAAATAACTTGCTGCTCAGGGGTTAATCCCCCCCAGAACCAATCTAAACCACCTTCAGCTAATTCAATTGCTTTATCTACGATACTTTCAACATGATGACCATTTATACTCTGGGGAAGCACATTTGTTTGATTATAGCGATCGCGTGCTAGATTATAAATGGCAGAACATATACACTGGGTAACATAAGGATGTCCTGCGGATAATTGGAAAATTGCTTCTATTGCTTCTTCTTCATAGTTTAAAACATTCTTATCAGGTTGAATAATTAACTTTTGAGTATCCTCTTTCTTTAACAAACCAATTTCTATATTTAGTGCTTCTCGTAATGAAGAAACTAATTTTGGTAACTTTGATATATGTCTTCCTACTACTGGGATAATAAATAATTTCTGATCTCTTTTCTGTAGCTGTAGAATATAATCACAAAAATTATTACTATCTGTATCTGATTCAGTATCTCTTTCAGTCAAAACATCAAATTCATCCCATAGTAAAACCAATTTCTTATTACCTAATTGTTGATAAACTGTCGGTAGAAATTCACGAGAAAAAATCTCAATATTGGTAAGAATATTCTCTGCTAAATGGGTTAAAATTTCCTCGTTTGTTTCTAATGTTTCTAGTTTCTCTATAATTCCAATTGCAATTGAATGTATAATTTCTTGATGAGACGAGTTTACTGTACCTTGAAAATCGAAACTGATAAAAACAAATTCATCTGTACCTAATTTTCCAGGAATTTGTGCAATTACAGATGATTTGCCAATCCGTCTTTGACCATGTAATAAAATTAGTTTTACATTGTCGGTTTTAAGATAATAATTAATGTCATTAAAAAAATTTTCGCGTCCAAAAAATCTATTTGTATCTGTAATTCGACCACCTATTATGTAAGGGTTTGGAGGGAAAGGCATATTTTATCTGCTCCTTGTTAATTTCAGATCAATCATGGTCTATAAACTTAGTAGAGAAGTCCAAAAGAACTTCTCTATTCAAATATCTATGCAGGAAATACTGGTACTACCTTTGTAATCCAATCTAGGAAAGATTTTACTTTATTTGGATTGTTACCTAACCAAGTAACTACTTCTTTAACTTGGTTTACTTGTCCATGACTAATCAGATTCATAAATTCTTTTTCTCTATCTCTGATTGATTGTTCTGGAGTCTGCAAAATCTCCTGAATTACCCATTTTTTCATAAGTGATGAAGTGAAAGAGTAAAACTTTTCTGGTTCTAGAGAATTGGAAGTAATTACACCCTGTTCTTCCAACTTTCTTAAAGATCGTTCATGTTGTGTAAAAATGCGGCCAATGCCTTTTAATTTAAAGTTTAGCTCCCCTATATGACCTTCCATATCTAACAAGGCTATCAGCATTAACAACACCTGTTCTTTAGGATTGCATCTATGCCAAATTGTTTTGAAAATCTGTTGAGTATCTCTTTCAAAATTTTCAGCAAATGATGTAATATCGGGATTAATCCCAGGCTGTAGCTCTCGATACAAGAAAAACCCAGCAGTTTGGACTAACATTGGATGTCCACCAGTAATATTCATGATTTCACCCCGCAATGTGGGTGGTCTAATAATATTTAATAGTTGAACTAAATCCTTGGTAGGAAACAATTTCAGCGATTGAAACAGATAGTGATTGTACCAAGGAGAAGCATTGGGGTTAAGCTTGGGACCTAATTCACTGAGGCGTTGGAGTGAAGCAACAATCATTGAGAGGTATTGACCTTCTTCCGCATGAACCGCCAAATTACGACACTGAGCTAAAAATGTTTCCATTTCAGCTTCTTGATATTGATCATTGCTCACTAAAGCTGCATCAAAATCATCTACCAACAATACTAAAAACTTATCTTTTTTACCCAATCTCCGTAATGCTTGGCGCAGACTATCATTTGTCGCCGGTTTTTCAAGTAATGGCTTGATTTCAGCTTGTAGTGTTGGTTCACTGTCTAATTTATCATGCAGCAAACTTAAAGCTTCCCGCCAAAAACCAGCAGGAGTAAAGGGAATGATATTTTGACAATTGACTATGACAGCGATACCTTGAGATGGATCTAATCCATATTCTCGCCATGTTTGCTCAGAAGCTAATTTCTGCAAGAATGAAGACTTACCCATTCCCGGCCCACCCCAAATGGCGAAATGGCTGCGGTTATGGATTTGGTCAAAAGCATAGTTAATTTCTGATGTCCGGCCCACAAAACTTTCTGGGAGAACTGGTTTACCTGGAAAAAAGGGATTGGCCATGGTGAATTTGAATAGTTCGAGAAATTAAAATTATTGTCACAGTATACTATCAGTAGTGTACTTGTTTTATCTCTTAGAAGCAATATGCAATCTGAATTTAATTTCTTTCAACAGTGGTATCCTCTCATCCCTATAGAAGATTTAGAACCACACAAACCCAAACCGATGACATTATTAGGAAAAAGATTAGTAATTTGGAAACCTACAAAATCAGAAACATATCGGGTATTTTTAGATCAATGTCCCCACCGTCTCGCACCATTAAGCGAAGGTAGAATCGAAGATAAAACAGGTAACTTAATGTGTAGTTATCACGGTTGGGAATTTAATGAAAATGGCATTTGTCAGCGCGTTCCCCAAGCAGAAAACCCAGAAATTGTCACCAAAAATCAAGATAATTTTTGTGTTATTTCCTTTCCAGTGCGTCAACAACAGGAACTACTTTGGGTGTGGCCAGATGAAAAAACAGCCGCAATAGCTGAAAATACACCTTTACCATTATCACCCCAAATAGACGCAGAAAAAGGATTTGTGTGGTCGAATTATATTCGAGATTTGGAATACGATTGGCAAACATTAGTAGAAAATGTAGCAGATCCTAGTCATGTCCCTTTTGCTCATCATGGAGTCCAAGGTAATAGAGAAAAAGCTCAACCTATACCTATTAACATAGTTAAATCAACCATGGATTTAATTGAAGTAGATATTGCGAGAGGTTTACCCACAACAATTACATTTGAACCACCTTGTAGATTAGAATATGCAATTAGTCTTGGTAATACAGGAAAGAAACTAGGTTTAGTTGTTTATTGTATTCCCGTATCTCCTGGTAAATCGAGAATTGTTGCTCAATTTCCCCGCAACTTTGCTAAAACCCTACATCGGATTATCCCCCGTTGGTGGAATCATATTAATGAGAGACATCTAGTATTAGATGGAGATATGATTTTTCTGCAACAACAAGAATACTATTTACAACAAAAACAATTAACCCAAAGTTGGAAAACAGCTTATAAATTACCCACAAATGCTGATAGATTAGTAATTGAATTTCGCAATTGGTTTGATAAATATTGTCAAAGTAAATTACCTTGGCAAGAAATAGGAATTAATGGTAGTGAACCTACAACTATTAATGAAAATCGGGCTGAAGTTCTCGATAGATATAAACAACATACCCAGCATTGTAGTAGTTGTCGAACCGCAGTTAAAAATCTAGAAAGGTTGCAAATAGGACTTTTAGCATATTTTGTAATTGTTATATCTGGAGTGGCTGTATTACCTGATGATTTGCGGTTACAGCTAGGTTTACCATTAATAATTACCGCACTTTTAGGAGTAGGAATTTCTGCGTGGTTGAAATTTTTATTCATTCCTAAATTCTACTTTGTAGATTACATCCACGCAGAGAAATAAACAATTCAAAAATAAAGTATGAATCAATAATAAACTCTTACCAATTATCAATTACCCATTACCCATTACCAATTAACTAAAGTTTCAATCCCAAACGTTGAAAATCCTGCTGAACTTCATTCCATAAAGCTTTATTGTATGGGTCAGTTTTTAAGGCTTTTTTCAGATAAATTCTGGCTTTTGGGAGTTGTTTTTCCGTAATTAACACTCGTCCCCAGATTTGATAAGCGATCGCTAACCATTGACGCACCTCCGCATCCCCTGGTAAACGCGCCATTAAAGCCTCTGCTAAAGCGATCGCCTGGGGAAAACGTCTTTCCTGTAAAAATCGCTGTAACTGCTCATAAGTCTTCCACTTTAACCGTTGTTCTATATCCTCTAAATTGGGTGGATGAGATATAACCGTTGTTTTTGATGCTGCTGGTTGAGTTTGCACTTCTCTAGCACTAGAAACATCAGTTTTCACCTCATTAGTCCGAGGCTTAATTTCCTCCGGTGGTAAAACAGTTTGCAGAAACTTATAAGCCTCAGTCACCGCAATAAATTTGTCTTTCGCTTTGAGATCATTTGGGTTGATATCAGGATGATATTGCTGAACCAATCGGCGATAGGACGCTTTCACATCAGCAAAAGAAACTCCCGACCTTAAACCCAATATCCGATAATAATCTTCAAGATCCATGTTGCTTCATTTGACTTAAATTCAAAATTCAAAACTAAAAATTCAAAATGAGTAATTCATACTTTTGAATTTTACATCTTGAATTTTGAATTATTTTCCCCTATTTAAATACGTTCTTCAATCACACGATCAATTAAACCGTATTCCTTAGCTTCCTGAGCAGACATAAAAAAGTCACGATCCATGTCTTTTTCAATCTTGCTTAAAGGTTGAGTAGTATTATCAGCATAAATTTGATTTAACTGACTCCGAATTCGCAGAATTTCTCTAGCTTCGATTTCGATATCAGAAGCTTGTCCGCGAGTTCCCCCAGAAGGTTGGTGAATCATAATCCGGGAGTGAGGTAAGGCCATGCGTTTACCCTTTGTCCCCGCAGCCAACAGGAAAGATCCCATAGAAGCAGCCAAACCGACACAGATTGTCACCACATCAGACTTAATGTGTTGCATGGTGTCATAAATTGCCAAACCAGATGTCACCATCCCACCGGGGGAATTGATATATAAATAAATATCCTTCCCAGGATCATCGGAATCCAGATACAGCATGACAGCAATAATTTGGTTAGCAATTTCGTCATCCACATCTCTTCCCAAGAAAATAATTCTCTCCCGATAAAGACGGTCATAAATGCTAATCCAATCTGTATATTGTCCACCGGGCATCCGGTAAGGAACTTTAGGCACGCCTATAGGCATTTGCGGTACTCCGTTTGTAATTAGTCAGTTGTTAGTTGTCAGTGGTCAGTGGTTAGTGGTCAGTGGTCAGTGGTTAGTGGTCAGATGAAGCTATATCTTCTTACCAATTACCAATCACCAATCACCAATTACCTATTTAAAGCACACTTACAGGGAGTGGGAGATTAGCGAGTTCTTCCTTCCTAAAAACCCTGTCAATCAAACCATACTCCTTAGCTTGGTCGGGAGTCATGTAGAAAAGACGATCCATGTCCTTGCTAATTTTCGCCATGTCTTGTTCAGTCGTCCGGGCTAGAATTTCCAGCATTGAAGCTTTATTTGCCAAAACTTCCTTAGCACGAATTTGAATATCCGTCGCCTGTCCTTGGGCGTAGCTTTTCGGCTGATGCAGGATAATGGAAGAATTGGGCAAACTAGCACGACAGCCTTTTGTCCCAGCACTAAGAATCATCGCAGCCATACCCATAGCCGAACCAATACAAATGGTGTGGATAGGAGGCTTGATATATTTCATAGTGTCATAGATAGCGAAGGCTTCGGTTTCAAAACCGATAGGTTCGCCACTGTAACCAGAAGTACCTGTAGAGTTGATGTAGATTTTAATTGGTTTTTCGGGATCATCGGACTGCAAATACAGCAATTGAGCGACGATTAATTCCGTAACAGACGGAACAAGTGGCATACCCAGATACACAATCCGCTCCTTCAATAGTAGGGACGGTAAATCTGGCGGCGGTGTCCGGTAGGAGCTATCGCCGGAATAGGGGGCTTGCACAGCCTTGAGGTGAGAAATATCCATAGCAACTAATCGCCTGAAACTATGCCGTTAATGTATTACATCCTAACGCGATGCTCACCCAATTTAGGGTGTGGATTTCTCCCTGATAGTGAAAAAAGCTAAATTTTAAAATATTTGGGTCTTGAGTCCCAATTATGCCAAGTACAGCAGGGCGTAGGGGCGTAGGGTCTGCGCCCTCAATTGTATGGCATCTAACCAATAACCGCTATATGTTTCATGAAAAAATCGGTTGCAAATCTAAAATAAATCCTGGTAATACATTTTCTCCAGATAAATTTGCAGGAGATTGTAAAACTTCTATTTCTTGATTTGGGCGATAAATTTCTACTTGTTTATTTTTAGGATTAATTAACCAACCTAACCGCAAACCATTGGCGATATATTCTCGCATTTTGGCTTGAGTATCTGCTAAATCATCGCTTTCAGAAACTAATTCAATCACAAAATCAGGACATAAAGGCAGAAACTTTTTCCTTTGTTCTGGTGTGAGTGCATTCCATCTTGCTATCTTTATCCAAGACACATCAGGGGAACGGGTAGCGCCATTAGGTAATTTAAAACCTGTAGAAGAATCAAAAGCCTTTCCTAACCCATTTTGGCGATTCCAAAACCAAACTTGTCCACCTAATTCTAGGTTTCTATCTCCCGTTTCTCCTCCTGTTGGTGACATAATACTTAATTCTCCTTGAGCCGATAATTCTAAACGTAAATCTTTATTAGCAGCGACCATTTCCACAAATTTATCATCTGTGAATTTTAGTGATTGTGGTATTTGTAAAATTACAGCAGTCATGATTCATACCTCTTAATTAATCTCCATTTATTCCTCGTTCCCAGTCTCCGACTGGGAATGCTTTCCGGGAGGTTCTACCTCCCATTTTAACGATATTTTCAGAACAGGGCGGTTAGAAAATACATTTTAACCTAAACCTAGAAAACCAGAAATTATCGGCAACAATTTACCGCATTCTTCAACCAATTTTGCCGCAGTTGGTAAATGAGCAATTGTTCCTTTTAACATTGTAATTGCTGTATCTGCTAAATCCTGTTTTTCTTGAGGATTTTGAGCCGCTTCTGCTAAAGATTTAACTTGTTTTAAAGCCTTTTCTTTTTCTTTTGCTGTTAAATTACTATCAGTTTCAATTGCTGTTTTTAATTGTGTTAATAATTCTTTAATTCCTGGTTCTTCTGGTTCGGGTGCAGTTGCTAATTCATTAATAGTATTTGTGACTGTACCACTAATTTCACCTAAATTCAAAGCTTGTCCACTGGCGTTAAAATCTCCGCCGATACTGCCAATTTCAACTTTACGGCTAGAATCGTTAGTCATGTTTTTATTCTCCACTTTGTTGTCAACTTGAACATTGATAGGTTTCTTAGCTAATAGTTTAACAATTTCTGTCATCTCTGCACTTTTTTGGCGATAAATAACTATTTCATTATCTTTAGCTTGTAAAACTGCTTTATATTTTTCTTCCACTGCTGCTAATGCTAATTGATAATTTTGAGTAAAATCGCTGTGAATCTTTTCTTTATCAGCATTATCAGGAACAGCAACTTTAGAGGTTGTTTGAAAAGTATTAGATGAAACCGATAATCTCCAGAAACCTAACCCCCCTTCCCCCCTTCCCTACAAGGGAATGGGGGTTTCAAAGCCTCTCCCCGCGTCGGGGAGAGGTTTGGAGAGGGGTTTATTTATACATTAAAAACTTTTCAAACATCCTCTTAACAACTACCACACTATCACCTTTATTTTCAATACTCTGAATAGCTAATTCTGTATCTCTATTTTGATTTTGAACTTGATCAAAAGCATTAACAAAAGCCTTCCAGTCAATACCATTTTGGAAAATTAGATCAACAGTATTTAAAACTTCTGTAGTCCAGCCTTAGCGCCACTAAAATCAGCATCTTTAAGGATAGCATTGGTAAAATTTGCCCCTCTAATATCAGCTTTACTAAAATTAGCACCTGTCAGGTTTTGACCTTTAAAAGAGCGTCCTCGGAGATTTTGACCGCCGTAGTTTGGTGACATAATCGCATCCGCAAGAGATTATCTATTAGATTTTACACTTATTTGTGGGTATTATTCCCAGTTTTGGTTAAATTTTATTAAATTTGGCTTTTTATAATCCGGGTAAATATTTTTAAACTAATAGGACTTACGCAAAAAACCTATCAAACTCTTATTTCTCTGTGTTCTCTGTGCCTCTGTGGTTCGTTTATTCCGTAACTTGTGCGTAAGTCCTAACTAAATTAAAATAAGAGTTAACTTTTGCAGGAGGATTATGAACAATCAACTCTATGAACGAGATTTTAATGTTTGGCGAGAAACTATCATTAAAAAAATCAAACAACAAGATTTTAATGATATTGATTGGGAACATTTGCTTTTAGAATTAGAAGATATAGGAAAATCAGAAAAACGCTCATTTTTGAGTAATTTAACCATCTTAATTGCTCACTTACTCAAGTTAACCGTTCAAGCTGATGCTCCCGAAATGATGAAAGGAAGTTGGTACAGTTCTGTTACTGAACATCGTTTTCGAGTTAAAAAAGATTTGGAAGAAAATCCTTCTTTTAAAAATTATCTCCATGAGGTTATTTTTATTGCTTATGCTGATGCTCGAAAATTGGCAATTAAAGAAAGTAAAAATGCTAAATTGGGAATCAGAAAACCGGAGGAAACAGAATATCCTCTTGATTTTCCTTTTACTATCGAACAGTTATTAGATGAAGATTTTTATGGGGAGTTAGGGGGGTGATATCCAATTGTTTTCTAAATCATCAACCCAAGGATCAGTATATATGTAAGAATCTGGTAAATAACAATTACCAGATTCAAGGAAAAAAATAACTTGTCCTACGATAACACTTGTAAGTACCTAGCGGAAACCTATCCTCAAGATTTTGCCAGATGGTTACTAGCTGGTGAAGTATCAGAGGTGGAAATCTTGAAAACCGAACTTCATCTTGAACCCATACGCGCTGACGCGGTGATTTTCCTCAAAGTCGGTAATAAAATCTTACATTTAGAGTTCCAAACCACACCGAAATCGAAAACACCCCTTGATTTTCGGATGCTTGACTACTACACTCGCTTAAAACGTCAATATTGCTGTGAAATTGAGCAAGTCGTGATTTTTCTGCAAGCCACAACTTCCGAAATGGTGTTTAATAGTCAATATGTAGACACCAACACTATTCACAAATATAGAGTTATACGGATGTGGGAAGAGGAAGCAGCGTTACTACTTGCTAACCCCGCACTATTACCATTAGCAACTTTAGCAAAAAGCGACTCACCCGAAAATCTTTTAACCCAAGTTGCTGCTGCTGTAAATACAATTGAATCCAAGAAAGCACGGGATAATATTTCCGTTTGTACACAGCTTTTAGCCGGGTTAAGATTTAATAGAAATCTACTTAAACAACTGTTTCAGGAGGATATTATGGAAGAATCTTGGGTTTATCAGGATATTCTGCAAAAAGGTGAGCAAAAAGGCAAAAGAAGAGAAGCACTAGAATTGATTCTCCGTATGTTAAAACGCCGCTTTGGGAATATTCCAGCCAAAATAGAACAGCAACTTCCTAATTTGGGACTAACTCAACTGGAAGATTTAGCCGAAGAATTATTAGATTTTTCGCAAATAGATGATTTAGTTAAATATATGGCGAATATTTCCTAACAACAAAAACCATTATTATCCTCGTTCCCTGGTTCTGCCGGGGAATGATATTTTTAGCATCAAGGTGAATTATGAAGAAAGAGAAACAATAGAATGATTTACTGATAAGATTATTGCAGGAGGTTAGAAATCATTATGACAACACATCAACCAACAGTCATTACCAATGATAATCTTTACGACCAAGATTTTTATCTGTGGATAGAAACAATATCTAAACAATTAAAAGCAGGGAAATTTGCAGAAATTGATTTAGCAAATCTGATAGAAGAAATTGAAAGCATGGGAAAAAGTGAAAAACGGGAGTTAAAGAGCCGTTTAATTGTGCTATTAATGCACTTACTAAAATGGCAATATCAACCTGAAAAACTTAGTGAAAGCTGGCGCAGTACGATTACAGAGCAACGTATTTGTATTGAATTATTATTAGAAGATAGTCCTAGTTTGCAACCTCTACTTATAGAAATATTTGCAGATTGTTATGAAAAAGCTCGTTTAAAAGCATCTGAAGAAACAGGAATTAAATTAAACTTCTTTCCTAAAGAATCTCCTTTTACTTTAGCAGAAACCCTGAAAAATTACTTTTTGAATAATTAAATTATATCAATTTTCATGTTTATTTGTTCATATTTCAGTCTCTGTTTTAGGGAAAGTTAAGGCTTTTATTCCAGTGATTCTCAGCCTGTGACTCCTAAGAGGTTGTTTGAAAAGTATTATATCAAACCCGTAATCTCCAAAAACCTAACCCCCCTACCCCCCTTCCCTGCAAGGGAATGGGGGTTTTAAAGCCTCTCCCCTTGCAGGGGAGAGGTTTGGAGAGGGGTCAGTCTATACATTCAAAACTTTTCAAACATCCTCTAAATTAACTTATTTTCCGTAGTATAGAGGATGCGGTTTGAAGTTATCTGTAAAATTGTATCTGTCTAAACTAGATAGGAAATTGAAATTATGAAAGTTAATTTACAACTAGCGCTCAATGATGCTGGTATAGATGCAAATCAAACTAGCACTCAACGTCAATTAGTAGTTTCCGTTTCTGCTGGTGGTGAAACAATAGATCGGACTGTACCCTTGAACTTATGCTTAATTCTCGATCATAGCGGTTCAATGCAAGGGAAATCCCTGGAAACCGTGAAAAATGCCGCTTGTTTGTTAGTAGATCGTTTGACTCCTGAAGATCGTCTCAGTGTAGTTGTTTTTGATCACCGTGCCAAGGTTTTAGTCCCCAATCAGTTAATTACAGATCGTCAACAGATTAAAAAGCAAATTAAACAACTCACCGCTGATGGGGGAACTGCCATTGATGAGGGTTTACGGTTGGGAATTGAGGAATTAGCCAAGGGTAAACATGATACCGTTTCCCAAGCATTTTTACTGACTGATGGGGAAAATGAACATGGTGATAACGATCGCTGTTTGAAATTTGCCCAATTAGCCGCCAACTATAATTTGACTCTAAATACATTGGGATTTGGTGACAATTGGAATGATAAGGTTTTAGAAAAAATCGCTGATGCTGGTATGGGTACATTGTCTTATATTCAACACCCAGATCAGGCTGTATCGGAATTTGGTCGCTTATTTAGTCGAATGCAAACAGTGGGGTTGACTAACGCTCAACTATTATTATCTTTAATGCCTAATGTCCGACTGGCAGAACTCAAACCCATTGCCCAAGTTTCCCCAGATACCATTGAATTACCAGTACAACCCGAAAGCGATGGGCGCTTGGTGGTGAGATTGGGCGATTTAATGAAAGACGGAGAACGGGTAGTTTTAGTTAATATTTATGTAGGACAGTTGCCAGAAGGTAAACAGGCGATCGCTAATGTTCAAGTCCGCTACGATGACCCCGCCCATAACCAAATCGGGCTACACTCCCCCAATCTACCAATTTATGCTCATGTCACCAGGGAATACCAACCAACACCAAATCCCCAGGTACAACAGTCGGTTTTAGCTTTAGCCAAATATCGCCAAACCCAGTTAGCCGAAACGAAATTACAGCAGGGTGATCGGGCTGGGGCAGCAACGATGTTACAAACGGCGGCGAAAACTGCTTTGCAAATGGGTGATACTAGTGCTGCAACGGTATTGCAAGTTTCCGCCACCCGCTTACAAGCTGGGGAAGAGTTATCAGAAAGCGATCGCAAAAAAACCAGAATTGTCTCAAAAACTGTTTTGCAAGATGCTTCCCCCCAATGAAAGTTCAACTAACATCGGCTCTAAATGATACTAACGTTGATGCTGCCCAACAAAGCAATCAACGACAACTCTCAATTTCCATTTCCGCTATGCCTTCTGAACTTGAACAAAGTTTACCCTTGAATCTCTGCTTGATTCTCGATCAAAGTGGTTCTATGTCCGGTGAACCCATGAATATCGTCATTCAAGCAGTTGAGCAATTATTGGATCAATTAAAAGTTGGTGACAGGATTTCCATTATCGGTTTTGCTGGCACGTCTGGAGTCATTATCCCCAACCAAATCGTTCAAGATATTGAAAGCATCAAAACCCAGTTAAGAGCCAAGCTAAAGGCTGCTGGCGGGACTGTCATCGCCGAAGGTTTATCCTTGGGGATTACAGAACTACTCAAAGGCACAAAAGGCGCAGTTTCCCAAGCCTTCTTACTGACAGATGGTCATGGGGATAACGGGTTACAGATTTGGAAATGGCAAATTGGACCAAATGACAATAAACGTTGTTTGCAACTTGCTAAAAAAGCCGCCAAACTCAACCTGACAATTAACACCCTGGGTTTTGGTGATGACTGGAATCCAGATTTATTGGAAAAGATTGCTGATGCTGGGGGTGGGACTCTGGCTTATATCGAGAACCCAGAACAAGCTGTAACTCAATTTGCGCGCCTATTTCGGCGGGTACAGTCGGTGGGATTAACAAATGCCCATTTACTTCTATCTTTAGTCCCTGCTGTGCGTCTGGCGGAACTCAAACCCGTTGCCCAAGTTGCGCCAGATACCATTGAATTACCAGTAGAAACCGATGCTAATGGGACTTTAATGGCGCGGTTAGGGGACTTGATGAAAGATACCGAACGAGTAGTTTTAGCGAATATTTATCTGGGACAATTACCAGAAGGGAAACAAGTCATTGGCCATATCCAAATTCGCTATGATGACCCATCGTTGAATAAGGAGGGTTTACTTTCTCCTTTAGTGCCAATATATGCTAATTTCACCAAGACTTATGAACCTGCTCTCAATTCCCAGGTGCTAAACTCGATTCTGCTTTTGGCTAAATATCGGCAAACTCAATTGGCTGAGGCAAAATTAGAATTAGGCGATCGCCTTGGTGCTGCTACAATGTTACAAACTGCTGCTAATACCGCCTTACAAATCGGTGATACCTGTGCAGCCACCGTGTTACAAGTTTCAGCAACTCGCTTACAAGCAGGTGAAGAACTATCGGAAGCTGACCGCAAAAAGACAAGAATGGCATCCAAGACAGTTTTGAAAGAATAGCTGTAGGGTAGGTCTTTCGGCCTACCCTCTTAAATTTTTAGTAATTCTTGCAATAAAAAGCAAGGTAAAAAACCAAGATAGACATCGGCAATATCACATTTAGAGAAATTTGTACACACCTTATAGGAAGATGAATAGGAATAATATAAGGTTTAAAGTAGCTATATATGGTAAACACCTGGTATATATAAAGGCTTGGCTAACCCCCAGGTCTTTTTCGTATTTAAAGTAGTTGGTAAAATTTTATGAATTCCTATTTATGATGTCAATATGTGTTATTGCCATGATATATCACATTTAGAGGAATTTGTATACATTCTATAGGAAGATGCTATGTGGCTAGATTAGCACTAAATTAATTATGTACGTTGTTAAGCACAGCAATTATGGAGGTTTGGTAATATGACCAAACCTTTTTTTTCGCTTCAACCAAAAATTAACATCAATCCAACCTACGAATTAAGGATTTTTTCAATGTGGTAAAGGTATTGTTGTATAGCGTCACAATACTTAGTCATGAAATTATTTTTGACTATTAAAGTAACTGTTATAGGGCTACACTGAAGCCAATAGATTTTTGATAATACATACAAATCATTTGTTACTATGTACTGTAATTAAAAATATCCATCTGGAAACCCACGTCAGATACCAAATACATTAATCAAAATAACAGTCCTATGGGATGCCGACTGAGAGTTGTTTTAACTGATCAAGAAAAGTTAACGCTAGAAGAGTTAAGAAGGTCTAAAGACGCTCCTCAACGAACAAAAGATCGCGCTCAAGTTCTACTGTTGAACGCTAGGGGATTAAAAAACGAGGAAATTGCTCAAGGTTTAAACTGGGCAGTTTCTACAGTCCGTCAAACCTTACACCGTTGGGAAAAGATGAGTTTAGCAGGATTATGGGATGCTCCAGGTCGAGGAGGAAAACCCCGTTATTCAGAACATGATTTAGAGTATCTAGAAAACTGCCTAATTGAAGAACCCCAAACTTACAACTCTAAACAACTAGCCAAAAAACTAGCATCTGAGCGACAAGTTTACTTGAGTGCTGACCGACTTCGCAGAGTCCTTAAAGCCAGAGGCAAAGTCATCAAGTCATCAATACACGCAGAGAGCAGGGGGCAGGGAGCAGGGGAAAATTGACAACTGACCACTGACCAC
>NZ_VIKZ01000016.1:38430-41751 GCF_009711985.1 Dolichospermum sp. UHCC 0260
ACCACTAAGTATTCATTCCTAAAAATAGGGTACTTTGAATACAGTAAAGAGGTAAAAAAACAAAAAAAATCCTGAAATCTATATAAATTAATAGTTTCATCTATCCACTTAGGGCGACAACGCTTTAGAATGATTCATTGAAAAGTCGAATCAATCGTATTTGTAGCGATTTTGAGTGTAAATACTCTCAAGGAACGATTTTTGTATTTCTACAAACGGAAATTTACGTAAAGATGCAGTCATGGTGCATCTTGAAATAATCTCTAGCAAAACTTTAGGAGTTTGATATGAACAAGGGCGAATTAGTTGATGCGGTAGCAGAAAAGGCTAGTGTTACCAAGAAACAGGCTGATGCTGTTTTGAGTGCTGCCATCGAAACCATTGTGGAAGCGGTTTCTTCCGGTGATAAGGTAACATTGGTAGGATTTGGTTCTTTTGAATCACGGGAACGCAAAGCCCGTGAAGGGCGCAACCCCAAAACCAACGAAAAAATGGACATTCCCGCTACCAGAGTTCCCGCTTTCTCCGCTGGGAAACTGTTTAGAGAAAGAGTAGCACCCCCAAAAGAGCCAAAAGAGTAAGTTCTTCTAGAGGAAAGATATTTTTGATGCCACAACAAGCACACGGGGGAAATTTAGCTTGGGCAGCAGCACTGGCTGGCTGTTCCCCTGATGCTATTGTGGATTTTTCCGCCAGTATCAGCCCGTTGGGACCACCAAACAGCGTTATTGCTGCAATTGTGTCCCAACTGGGCAATCTGAGGAATTATCCTGACCCAGAGTATGGTGAATTGAGACTTGCTCTGAGTCATTTTCATCAAATACCTACTGAGTGGATTTTGCCAGGTAATGGTTCAGCAGAATTATTAACTCTGGTGGGTAGAGAATTGGGACAATTAGCAGCAACAGTGTTACTAACTCCAGCGTTTGGTGACTATTACCGCACTCTTGCGGCTAATAACGCTAAAGTTCTGGAGTTTCCTGTGGATTTAGGCATAGGTCAGGGGAATATTTCTCTATTGCCAGATTTCGGACTTGAGACTTCAGATTTTGGGTTACTGCTGAATAATCCCCATAATCCCACGGGAAAGTTATTTTCACGGGAGTCTGTTTTACCGTATTTGGAAAAGTTTGCTTTGGTGGTGATAGATGAAGCGTTTATGGATTTTTTGCCACCGGAAGCTGAACAAAGTTTAATTGGGTTGGTGCAGGAATACGAGAATTTGGTGATTTTACGATCGCTCACCAAATTTTACAGTTTACCAGGGCTAAGATTAGGATATGCGATCGCTCACCCCGACCGTTTGGCAAAATGGAAATTATGGCGAGATCCTTGGCCTGTAAATACTTTAGCAGCAGCCGCAGCGATCGCCGCCCTCCAAGATACAGAATTCCAAAATCTCACCTGGAAATGGCTACCAGAGGCGAGAAACCAACTATTTCAAGGTGTAGCTTCAATTCCCGGTTTAACCCCGCTCGAAGGCACTGTTAACTACTTATTGGTAGAATCTCAACAATCTACTTCCCAGCTACAACAGCAACTACTTCAGCAACACCAGATTTTAATTCGTGATTGTTTAAGCTTTAAGGAATTAGGCGATCGCTTTTTTCGCGTCGCAGTCCGTACCCAGTCTGATAACCAACGCCTATTAACAGCACTTATAAGAAGGAGTCAGGAGTCAGGAGTCAGGAGTATGGCTAACGCCACGCTTCGCTATCAGGAGGAAGAAGGAAGAAGGAAGAATAAAACTTAATGGGTGACAACGAACAACGAACAACGAACAACGAACAACTGCCCAATGCCCAATGCCCAATGCCCCATGCCCAATATTGATTACGACATCGTTATTATTGGTGGCAGTATTGCTGCATACAAAGCTGCTTTAAGTGCCACTCAGTTACACGCTAAAGTTGCTTTGATTGTGAGCGCGGATTTTTCTGATCACTATAATTCAAGTTATCAATACATACTTAGTGAAATTAGTCAAATTACTCAGCAATCTTATAATTTAGCAAATCTAGGAATTTTTGACAAAAATATTCACTTAAATCCAGAATTTTTAAATTTAAAAAAAGGATTGTTTTATGCAAATGCCGTTGCTAAAAATCTGAATCAAATAAATTCTCTTTCTAACTTAGCTGCCCAAGGTGTTGATATTATTGTTGGTAATGGTCAATTTCAATCTTCTCCTCAATTAAGTTTTACAGTTAATGAAAGACAGTTATATAGTCGCACCTATTTACTCGCTAATGGTTCTCGTCCCTTAATTCCCAATATTTCAGGATTAGATACTATTAAATATCTGACTTTAGCTAATATTTGGCAATCTTTAGAAACAACAACATTACCCGAAAATTGGGTAATTATTGGTGGTGTTCCTCAAGGTATAGAAATTGCTCAATTTTTAGCCAGATTCGGTTGTCAAGTTACATTAATAGTTAAAAATTCTCAAATTCTGCCTAATCTTGATTTAGAAATAGCCCAATTATTAACAGCACAATTAGAAGTTGATGGTGTGCGGGTTTTAACACAAACCCAAGTCACCCAAATCCGACATATAGACAATAAAAAATGGGTACAAGCCGGAAATCAAGCCATTGAAACCGACGAAATTTTTATTGGAATTGGACAGCAACCAAACCTAGAATATCTGAATTTACCAGCCGTAGGAGTAAAATTGCATCAACACCGCTTGGTTGTCAATGAAAAATTACAAACTACCAACCAGCGAATTTATGCCTGTGGTGATATATTAGGTGGTTATGATATTCAGAATATTGGTAATTATGAAGCTAATATTGCCATAGAAAATGCTTTATTTTTTCCCAGACTAAAAGTTAATTATGAATCTGTTCCTTGGGGAATATATTCTCAACCTAAAGTGGCACAAGTTGGTTTAACAGAAAAACAAGCGCGAAACCGATATTCTCAAAAGCAAATTTTAGTTTTTAAGCAATATTTCAAAACAGCTACAGCCCCACAAATACAAGGAGAAATTACAGGTATTTGTAAATTAGTAGTTTTGGAAAATGGAAAAATTCTAGGATGTTCTATTTTAGGAATAGCAGCAGGAGAATTAATTAATTTAATTAGTTTAGCAATATCACAAAATATTAAAATTCAGCATTTAGCAAAATTATCACCTATTTATCCCAGTTATTCCGAAATTATCATGGAAACAGCGAGAGAATGGAATAGACACAGAATTAATAAAAACCGTGCTTTACAAGAGTTGTTATTAGGTTTTTTCAATTATCGTCGTGATTGGAATTTATAGTACAGCACTTCCCGATGTATATTATTCGTAATTAATGAAAAGGC
>NZ_VIKZ01000016.1:41890-46782 GCF_009711985.1 Dolichospermum sp. UHCC 0260
TTACTTATTCTTCCGTTGTCCCTTTTCCGTTAAAGAAACACTACCAATTCCCTGTAAAATTCCCCTCCCAACTAAACCTAAACCTCGGCCAATTACTTGAGTGAGAACAAAAACAATTCCAGTTCCTAAAAAGCCTACTAATGATTGTATGCGGGGAGAAATAGCATCCCGAAATTCTAGTATTAATGTTACCCCTAAAGGAATTCCAGAAAGTTGAGCTAATTCTTGATTTCGAGGAGCATAAATTGATATTTTAGAAATTCCCCGAGGGGCAAAAATAAATAATTCATAGCGACTTTCAAAAATTGTTTGCGCTTCAGTTATATATTGATGTAATTGATATTTCCAAGATAAGTTATTTCTAAATTTCTCAATTTCTCTGGTGGAAATCATGTGCCAATGATAAAAATTTTGTTTAATACTTTCCTCGTCTGCTAAATTATTTAGTAATGGTTGAATTACAGCATTAGCTATGTGAATCAATAAATTTTCTAAAATTGATAATGCTTGAGATTGAGATTCTTGCGTTCCTGCTGGATAAGAAACGTTATCAATACATAAATCTGTTAATAATAGTAGATAAGTCAATAATTCAAATAAAAATGGAACTTTATTGATAATTTCTGTTTGCGAATCTGTGGTTTTATCTAATAAAAATTTAACCAAACTTATTTCTTGTTTATCTAAAATAATTCGGGAATAATTTCCAAAAAACTCCGTAATAGTAAATTGCCATAAGTCTAGTAAAATCTGGCTTTGTAAATTAAATAGCTGATTCTTATCAAAATTAAAAGCCCGGACTTCTTCCAACTGCTTAAAAAATTGCTGAAGAATAATATAAAGTAACTCTCGCTTTTTATTTTCTCGAAGAATATCAATTTCTAAAGGTGTATTAGTAAGATTATCTAAAGAAAATTTGAGTTTATTTAAACCTAAAGTCAATAATTCAGATTGCAGTTGTTGAGAACTAACTATCGGTGGTACGTTTATAAATGGTCGTGGATCTGATTTAATAATAGTCTGATTGGGAAAAATATCTAAGGACGGTAATTGGTTTTCTTGTGATAGTCTTTGTCTTTCCTTCTCTGCTGTCAATAAGTGATTAACAACCCACCGAGCCGCTAAAAGTTCGCGTCGTTGTCCTGCTAAAATTGCTTTATTTAATAGAGTTATTCCCGGCAATTTTAATTGTTCTGTAACTTTATCAAGGGCTTGATCAATATTATTAATTCCCGAATTTTGTAAGTTATTTCGCAACTTAGCAAATGGGAAAGGAGAATTAACAATTACTGAATCTGCAAACCAGTAATCACCACCATTAGCTAATTCTTGAATAATAGGGACTAATTGAGAAATTGATATTCCTTTAGGACAATAGCCATTTATCCCGATTTCTTTGGCAGCAATGAGCATTTCTGGTTGAGATTTTGAACTTAAAAGTAATATAGGTATATGGGGATATAAAGCTTTGAGTTGTTTACAGAATTTTAACCCTATTTGCTCATTATCTAATTCTAAAATAATTAATTTAATTTGCCGAGAATTTCCAGTTAGTATTTCCGCTAAAACCTGTAAAGCGGCAGTATCTGTGGCAACATCTGCTACTACTTGTAAATTAGGAATAGCTTCCAGTGTTACCTTGAGTCCTAAACGGAAAATTGGATCTGGGTCAATTAATAAAAATTGTACAAGGCGATCGCTCATTTTTACAAGAAAGTTGATTCCTGATTTTTTAGGCTAGTACCGCAGGGCGGAAGTCAAAAGTCAAAAGTCAAAAGTCAAAACTAATATACAGTAGGCTTTTTGGCGATTGAATATGGTTGCTTTATTTACGCCATGATGTACTAGTTTAAATTTTTAATTCCTCATCACTTACTTTGTCACGATAACCATAAAAGTTAATAGTATATTCAGAAATCTTTATCCCTGTTTGTGCTTCCACTTGACGTAACAAATCTTCAGGTAATTCTATATGCACATCTAAAATTTGATTTGTATCTATACAGTTAACATGACTATGGGAATTACTATTATTGCCATATAATCGTCCTTCCCCATGTTCAATACACTCTATAATATTTTGGCTAGATAAAGCTTCTAGATTTTGATATACCGAAGTATGGCCAATTTCCTTACCTTCTTGATTCAGTCGATCATAAATCTCCCTAGCAGAAAGGTGTTCCTTCGCTTGCCAAAGCAATTCCAAAACAAAGCGCCGTTGACGACTGACACGCATCCCTAACATTTGACACCTATCCAAGGCATCTTGTAAAGAACAAATAGGTTTAGGATAAATCCCTTGCTTGTACATATTTCAGGTTGTGAATTCTAGGAATTGGGGATAAATCAATTCAAAATATCCTCACGATAGAACTTGCTTAGGCAAAATTCGAGGAAAATTTTGGCTGTTTGCTAACTGATCATTTTCTTAATCTAAAACAAACTCATAACAACTTTATCTTAAAATTCGGCTAAATGTCTACCTAAAGAGGTAAAAAAGCTGCTACTGTAGATTCTCAACACTGTTGAGTAAGTAGCTATCAGTTCATGACAATCACAATCACCCTCAACAACAACTCTATTTATAGTTTAGATGTGTCACCTGCCTTAACGGTGATTGAACCATTGCTGCAACAGGGAAGCATTTCTACCCATGAACAGCAACTGCGTCTGGAAATTCAGTTTGAGCGGGAAGCAAATGATCCACGGGAACTATCGGAAATTCCCGAAGTCAGACTGTGGTTTGTGCGTCTTGATGCCAAGTATCCTTGGTTGCCATTTTTACTAGACTGGAAAGCAGGAGAACTAGCTCGGTATGCAGCTATGTTAGTACCTCATCAGTTTAGTTCTAAAGAAGGTATCCAGTATAACCCCGAAGCTTTAGAAATATTTCTGATGCACAAAATCTTTATTTTAAGTGATTGGTTGCACAAACAAGATATTGCTAGTCCATCTCGACTCAAATCTTTAGCGCAAATTCTGGGTTATGAATTAGATGATGCTTTCTTTGAAATGATTGAAAAAACTAATTCGTGAACAATGGAATTTATGATTTTAGATTGGATATTTTTTTTCAATCTAAAATCCAAAATCTAAAATTAATACTCAGCCTCCCCAAATTTTTTCTAACACTATTTGGGGTAAGATATCTGCTATTTTCCCAGTTGATGAAGTAATAGCTAATACTTTCTCGCTTATAGGTAATAATTTTTCTGAATCTATAGAATCTAACAAAGTAATTGTATATGTTTCTACTGCTATACTTAATTGCAAGAAGCTATTTTCTACAGATACCATTAAACTAGCACCGGCAATTATGGCAGTTAACTTACCAATATCATCGGGAGAAGTAACTTTAATATTGTGACAATGTTCTAAAAGCGATCTGACTAAAGGCTCATTATTTGCTTCTTTAATGACAACAACAGGTAAATCTGGCTGTTTTTGTTGACAAGCTGCAATAATTTGTTGCCAATTTTCTACGGGATAAGTTGTATCTAGGCTACCTTCACCAGCATTGATGAGAATAAAACCTGTTTCATTCACTCCTAAGCGTTTTTGTTCTGCTTGCGCCCATTCAATATCTACTTTAGGCACATTTACTGATAATGCTGGACAAGGAGTATTAATTTTCAAAGGTTTGAGTAAATTATGGTACATTTTTGCCACATACTCGGATAAATTGGGAGGAATAGGGTTAGTGAGAAAAACCGCACCTTGTCCTTGGTAGCCAATGCGTGTGGGAATTCCCGTCAACCACATTAACAAACCTACCCACCAACTTTGTCCGACAATAATAGCGACATCATACTCACGATCACGGATCATACCAACTAAGTTACCCCAATCAGCTAAACTATTACGATCTTTGTAATCAAAGGTTAATACATCATGAACTGACTTGCTGACTCGGTAAGCGGCCTTTGACTGGGGTTCTACAATCACATCTATCTGCGCGTCGGGATAATAACGCTTCAGATCATCAAGAGTGGCAAAAAAAAGAATTTGGTTATCAATTGAACCAGGGACTAGGGCTACTACACGCATAATATTTATTAACGGTTATTGTTTTATATTTTAGGAGAATATAGGTATTGAGAATTAGGAGTCAAGGAGTCCTTTAATTTTGCTGATGAAGTTATTTTCAAAGATGGGTATTTTGAATTTATTTAATTAAAGATTAAGGAAAAGTTGTGCATTTACTAATTCCCGCAGCCGGAAGTGGCAAAAGAATGGGTGCTGATCGTAATAAACTTTTATTACAGGTACGTTCAAAACCCTTGATTGCTTGGACTTTGTTAGCCGCAGAAGCTGCAAGTTCTATTAGTTGGATCGGAATTGTTTCTCAACCTCCAGATTGGGATGACTTCAAGTCTATTATCGCTGACTTAAAGCTGAAAAAAACAATAGTATTTATTCCTGGTGGTTCTACCCGTCAAGAGTCAGTTTATAATGGTTTACAGGCATTGCCAACTAATGCAGGACAAGTTTTAATTCATGATGGCGCTCGTTGTTTGGCAACACCAGAGTTATTTAATGCTTGTTCTGAGGCAATTTTGCATTGTTCTGGTTTAATTGCGGCTGTACCTGTTAAAGATACAATTAAAGTCGTTGACGACAATAATATAATTAAAAGCACACCAGAGCGTAAACAGCTTTGGGCGGCTCAAACCCCCCAAGGGTTCGATGTCAAATTGTTAAAACAGTGCCATGCTGAAGGTGTCCGTCAAGGTTGGGAAGTGACTGATGATGCGGCTTTGTTTGAAAAATGCGGTATTGAAGTGAGAATAGTTCCTGGGGAAGAGACTAATTTGAAAATTACGACTCCTCAAGATTTAGCGATCGCTGAATTTATACTTAGTTATATAAAATAGGTAAAAATTTTCAACCAC
>NZ_VIKZ01000016.1:47005-75331 GCF_009711985.1 Dolichospermum sp. UHCC 0260
ACCACTGACAACTAACAACTGATTAATGCCCAAGAATATACCTGTAGTCGGCAAAATAGAAGCAATTCTTTATTTAAAGGGTAAACCCTTATCTCTAAGTGAAATTGCTGAATATGCGAAGTGTGATCGCTTCACAGCAGAAGAAGGAATTATCGAACTAATTGAGAATTATTCCCGTCGAGATACAGCTTTAGAAGTCGTAGAAACTGAACATGGTTATAGTTTACAACTGCGTTCGGAATTCCATGATTTAGTGCAAGCTATAATACCAGTAGAATTTGGTGTGGGGGCTTTACGGACATTAGCAGCGATCGCCCTCCATAATCCCATATTACAAAGCGAATTGATTAATTTACGGGGTTCAGGAGCTTATCAGCACGTTCAAGAATTAGTAGAATCTGGTTTTGTTCGCAAACGCCGAGAGAGTGATTCTCGCTCCTTTGCTCTGCAAATAACCCCAAAATTTCATCAGTATTTTCAAATCGAACAACTGCCCCAAATTTTGGCAATTCCAGAGAAAGAACAACAACTAGAATTAGAGTTGGCAGGATTGGAGGCAGAGGAGGAAACAAGTTAAAATTAAAAAACTATTCCCTGTTAGAAAGTTTCCTTTTCCCTTTTCCCTGTAGAAAATGCGCTACTCTATGAATATGGTTTAGAGTAGAATTAGCAGTTACGCTAATATAAATCGCCAATGGTGTTTGATCCTGACTTTTTACAAGACGACTCTGAGCAACACCCTAATCAACTTCTGAATGATCGCTTTGGGGAAAACCCAAATCAATTACTTAAATATTTACAGCATCAATCCCCCGAAGTTTTAGCCCGTGTCGCCCAAGCTGTCAGCCCTGAAATTAAACAAATCATTTCCCAGAATGTCCAAGGACTAGTGGGAGTGATACCGACAGAACATTTCAATGTCCAAATTACAACAGACCGGGACAATCTAGCGGGAATACTAGCATCGGCAATGATGACAGGTTATTTTCTTCGCCAAATGGAACAGAGGATGCAATTGGAACATTTATCCAATCAATAGGAATCAGGAGTCACCGAGTCAGAAGATCAGGAAGAACAAAGAACAATTCTCCCCCTACTTCCCCTACCTCCCCTACTTCCGCTACTTCCCCTACCTCCCCTGCTTCCCCCACTTCCCCCACTCCCCCCACTCCCTGCTCCCTACTATTGGGGATAATTTCCGGCACGGACTTTAAAGATTTGAGTTTTACCATTGCGGTTGACTTCTATTGCGAGAATGTCCCCAACGGTACTTGATTCAACTATCTTCTGGACTTGGGCAGAAATTTTTATTTGTTTGCCGTTAATCTTTTGAATCACATCACCAGGAAGTAATCCTCCTGTCTGCGCTGGTGATTTTTCCATAACTTTTCTAATGACAATTCCCACATCTGGCTGAATGTTTAGTTGATCTTCCTCTTTCAGTCGCTGTTTTGTAGTTGTGGAAATATCTATCATCTCAATTCCTAAAAATGGGTGAGCAACTTCTCCTTTGGTAAATAGTTCATTGGCTACACGGAAAGCGGTTTCAATGGGGATAGCAAAACCAAGTCCTTGAGCATCAGCACGGATAGCGGTATTCACACCAATAACTTGTCCTTGAGCATTTAAAAGTGGTCCTCCAGAATTACCAGGGTTAATTGCTGCATCTGTTTGGATAAAACTCACGCGCTTATCAGGAACACCTACTTGGGCGCTAGTTCTGTCTGTGGCACTGATAATGCCAATAGTGACAGTATTATCTAAACCTAAAGGATTGCCAATTGCGATCGCCCATTGTCCAGGAATCAAATTTTGTGAATTACCTAACTTGACTATCGGCAATTTATTCGCGGAAATTTTGACTGCGGCTATATCTGTTACCGTATCAACTCCTACCACCTTCCCTTGAAAAGTTCGCCCATCTTTGAGGGTGACTTGAACTGTATCTGTGTCTGCTACTACATGAGCATTAGTTAATAACTTGCCATCTTCGGTCAGAATAAATCCTGAACCTGTCCCGCGCTCAATTTTTTCTGAGGGCATTAGTCGTTCATCCTCTTGGAAAAAATGCCGAAATAAGGGATTTTTAAAAGCTTCAGTCATCGGATTTGATATTTTCCGAATTGCATTAATCCGCACGACCGCAGGGCCAACTTTGCTGACAGCAGTGGCGATAAAATTGACATTATCACCTC
Organism: Dolichospermum sp. UHCC 0260; assembly: GCF_009711985.1. NCBI lineage: Bacteria > Bacillati > Cyanobacteriota > Cyanophyceae > Nostocales > Aphanizomenonaceae > Dolichospermum > Dolichospermum sp. UHCC 0260. Next base: position 49,201 of record NZ_VIKZ01000016.1, read on the forward strand.
CAGAAGAACTGAGTATGCCATTGACAGGTTGGGGAACAACAGATTCAGCAGGTAAAGTTACCGCCACATTTTTTAACTGTTGAAATGAAAGATTGTGTGTCCAAAAATAACGACTAGCAAAGACACCACCACCAGAGCCAATTACCACCAAACCTAGATAAACAACCAGTTGTTTCAAAGATAACTTCATAATAATTAAGAATAATGGCGCTCAAGGACAGATGGAAGCTTATCTCTTTAGTGTAGTCAAGCAAACGTTCAGTGAACAGATCATTTGACATATAAATATTAGAAATTTGTCAGCATATTCGGGGATCATATCTACTTCTGGAATTTCATCATGAATTTACTCAAAATAGGTAGTAGAAAGATAGAGGAAAAACTTTATCCTATCTTTAACAATTCCCCACTAAAATCTAAAAATTAGCGATTTCTGGACTTATTTACATGAAATTTTCCTATTGTTCACTATGTTTTTTGAGCTTATTTAGCACTTTGGGTTTATTATCCATACTGCCACAGTCACAAAGCGTTAATGCTAGTCCAGGAAGTTGCCCGGTTCCCGCTTTAGCTCGTATCCAACGTCATCAAGTTAATCGTGGTGAAACTTTAGCAACTATAGCTAATCGCTATAATTTAGCACCAGAAACAATTATTGGGATTAATCCATCCGTGAAGAATGGGGTCGTAAATCCAGGAACAGAACTGCAAATTCTCCCTTTCAATGGCATTGTTGTCGAAGTTCCTCGTAATCAAAACTGGCGACAAATCGCATCTAAGTATAAAGTCCGTCCAGATACAGTATTTGAAATCAATGGTTGTCAGAAAACCCCTAAATTTGTCTTTTTACCGATACTTCCAGGGGTAATTACTGCTCCTGCTGCTACTTCTGGGACAATTGCTACCGCACCTAGTACCCCGGCTGGAAACATTACTGGTTATCCCTTGCCAAGTAGTACAGATGTTGCATTAGTTTATGGTTGGCAAATTCACCCGATTACAGGAGATGTTTTCTTTCATAGTGGCGTAGATTTGTTAGCACCAGTAAATACTCCTGTGACAGCGATCGCTCCTGGAATCATCGTCTTTGCCAAGGAACAAGGTAGTTATGGCAAGTTAGTCATTATTAACCACGCAGGTGGCTTACAAAGCCGTTACGCCCAACTTGACAGCATCAAAGTTACTCTCGGTCAAACAGTCAACAAAGGCGATATTTTGGGAGCAGTCGGAACTACCGGACAACCAACCTCCACACAACCTCATCTTCATTTTGAAATGCGTTCTAACGGTTCCCTCGGTTGGGAAGCAAAAAATCCCAAAGAGTTTTTAAAGTGAGGAGTATGGCTAACGCCACGCTTCGCTATCAGGAATTCAGGAATTCAGGAATTCAGGAGTTCAGGAGTCAGAAGGAAGAATAAAACTACCCAATGACAACTGACAACTGACCAATCCGATTAAAACTTCGGGACGCAAAATAGAATAATTTTCTGTTAAGGGTGTGATGTTAGTTGCGGCTGGTATTGGGTGTTCTCCTTGGGAATTGACCCTTGTCTAATTTGTGATCATCTGGGAAATTGAGAACAGGTAAGCGATCGCCTCGTAATAATTCTTCACTTGCTTCACCCAGTCCGATTAATGCCTCGCCCGTAGCTTTTTGAGCCATGAGTAGCATCAGTATAGATACTGTACCAACTTGTAAAAGACAAGCAGGGGAAATAGTGAATGCAATGCAATTTAATCCAGATTGAGAAAAGAACTGTTGGTTTACGGATGGCATTGTAATTTTCAGTAATTAGTAGACGTTTATTTAGTCATCTTCAGATGACTTTTGCTATGAGACTGGGAATTTATTCCCAGGCGGGCTACGGTATATTACATCAATGTTAACAGTAGAAAAATATAGCAGGAAACGGGGAAAAAGGTTAAAACTATTTTGGTGTCTGATAGCACCGCATAATGTTGGTAATGTTTTATTTATCCCTTGCAGAAGGTATTGACTCCTTGGCGCAGCACCCATACTCCTGATTTCTAAACTCTTCATATAAGACTATCTTTGTCAATTTTGCAAGCTGCAAAGGTAACAAAATTGTTAAAAAAAACGGCAAAATGTGATAATTCTATGATTCTAGTTGACAAGTACAGCCGAAATTCCCCAATACAACCTTGCTGTTAAATTCCACCGCCCATGAAAACAGTATTACTTGATAATCGTCAAAATTCCTTAGTGCAATGGGTAAGCCAAGCAACAGGTATAAATACTTTCGGGGTAAAAGTCCGATTGCTAGGTAATGACCTACATATTCTCTGTGAAAGCGTTGAATGTCCACAACGTTGGCAAACCTTATCGGAGTTACTGCAAGCGCTACAGCAAACTGATATAGATACCCTTACCAATGACGAACAACCGTCAATATACCAGATATTAATTTATGGTCGAAAAAAAGGGGAACACCGTCCCGAATGGTGTCATCGGGTGTACTTGAACCAACTAGAGCAACATTTAGAACAGGTAGAACAGTCACTATTATCACAAACAGAAACGCCTATAAGCCCCGGTAGCTCGTTAATTATCTCTAATGAGAGTCTGGCACGCCAAGGAGATGCCGATGCCATTGCTCGCTATTTGAGCGAACATCTCAGCCATTTAGGGATAGCAGTACAGGTAAAAATTCAACCCTCTCCGGCGAAAAATAACTCTCAGATAGTCGTTAATCGTCTGTGGGTATTTTGTCAGTCTAGCTATAGTCCCGATCCATCATTACTGGCAGAAACGGTAGGCCAAAAGCTCAGATATTTGCAGCTTGTTGGTTATCAGGATGGGATCATTGTAGCCCAAGTTCGCGGGGAAACCGACCCAGATTGGCGGGTAAGAGTAGATTTAACACCTCCAGAGGTGATGTTAAAAGAATGGGCGCGGTGGGGAGATGTGCAAGCGATCGCTAAAATATTAACAGAGGAATTATTAGGCTTCAAAATAGCACTACAAACTTCTCTCAAAGAATCTACCTTATACATATTTTGTACTCCAGCTTTTGACCCCTTAGAAACCGCCCCTGCACCAGATAAAGAAACCGCGCTACAGTCCATTGTCCCCCTGCTAGAAAATATTGCTCCTCAAGCTATTATCTCAGCCGCCATATACGGACAAAAAACAGCGGATAAAAAACCAATTTGGATAGACTGGGTATCTTTACCAGCATCCCAGCATCCCACCCTAGTGACATCTGCCTGGGAACTTGCCCGTACAGGTGATCAACCAGCAATTATTTTTTTACTAGAGCAGTTGCTTAATCCTGACCTAGATTGGCGATTGAAAACAGGTGGTATTCGGGTATTACTAGTTTGCAAAGAATATTTATTACACATCATGTGTGATGCTCCCGTTTGTCCCACACGCCATCAAGTTTCTCGGAAAGTAACTCAATTTATCCGCCAACTGAAAATTCATGGTATTACAGGTGTCCGTGTTTATGGTCGTCGTGCTGGTGATAAAGAACCCGTATGGCATCATGGAGTTGATCTAGAAGAACGTTCTCGATTAGTCCCCGAAGCAACACCAGAATTTGCTGCTACATCAGAATATGTAAATTCCCTGATAATCGGTGAAAACGGTGAAGAAATTTTGCGTCCCGATTTAACAAATACAAAAGTACAAAGTTTTATCAAAGAAAAAACAAAAAATTGGTTAACAAATACCAATAAAATCATCAGAAATTTACTTTTAAACAGTCAACTATTTACATCATCTAATCAAGAAATAGATGAAAATCCCGATAATCAAGGAATTAGAAGTGGAATGATTTGGCTGGCATTAGGATTACTTCTCGCATTACAAAGTGATTTCATGTTAGGCTATGTTGTCGCCCATACTATTAAGAATTCACCAAAAGCTACTAATAATACTATTTCGCCCTTATCCTCACAAGCCCAAGCATCTTTACCATTACCAAATAATCAGAAAACATCATTTTTAAATCAATCAGGAACAACCGAATTACCTAATAATGATCAATCTGCTTTTAATGCTTCTGGATTTATCAATGAAAATGGTTCTCAATCAGAAAATTTACCAGCCGCACCATTAAAAGAAAAAGCTACAGCGATTTTATTAGCAGCTAGATCACAAATGCCCAGTTTTAATGCTAGGCAATTAGATGAACAATTAGCCCTCTATAAACATCGTTTAAACACCAAAAAACGCCCACCAGATGTGTTGATTATTGGTTCTTCTCGCGCCCTGAGAGGAGTTGATCCTGTCGCCCTTTCTAAAGCTTTAGTCACCCAAAATTATAGCAATATTGATATATTTAACTTTGGTATTAATGGAGCAACAGCCCAAGTCGTTGATGTTCTTATCCGTCAGGTTTTAAAACCTGAAGAATTGCCAAAAGTGATTTTATGGGCAGATGGTTCTCGCGCCTTTAATAATGGCAGAGAAGATATTACTTTCAATACAATTGAAACCTCACCAGGATACAAGGAAATATTACAAAAAGCGAAAACAACAGTCAAAAATAATGAAGTTCTTCATAACCCAGAAGATAGAAAAGAAAAAATTATTAGTAAACCTAAGATAGAAGATATTAGTATCTATCAAGTCGCTAACGATTCGTTAAATCAGTCTGTAGCTAATTTATCTGCTAGTTATAAAAACCGTGATCAAATTAAAATTCTTCTCCAAAAACAACTTCAATATCTACCTTTTAGCTATCAAAATCCCCCGATTAAATCAAAAATTAATCTCACCCATGATTCTGAAATAGACAATAATTTTTCTCTCCCCGGAGTTGATTTTGATGGATTCTTACCTTTATCTATTCGCTTTAATCCCAGCACATATTATCAAAAACACCCCAAAGTTTCTGGAGATTACGACAACGATTATAAATCTTTCCAATTAGCAGGTAAACAAGATCAGGCATTCCATTCTATGTTAGAGTTTACCAAAAATAATAATATCTCCCTTATCTTTGTCAATCTGCCCCTTACTTCAGATTATTTAGATCCTGTACGCACAAAATATGAACAACAGTTTCAAGAGTATTTATTAAGATTTACCAATCATCCTCAATTTATATATCGTGATTTAAGTCAGCTATGGCCAAAAGCAAATGATTACTTTTCAGATCCTAGTCACCTCAATCGCTATGGTGCTTATGAAGTATCAAAAAAACTGGCTATAGATCCAATGATTAGCTGGCCAACAAAGTGATTAAATAGGGAAGAGAAAAAAATACTTATCTTCTTTCTTCCCAATCACAAATTCAAAATCATAAATTAATCAAAAATGAAATTTATATCAATTTTTTACGGGCTGTTTTTGTTGAGTGTTTTAGGAATCTACTGGACTGTGAATTTAGCAAATATAAGATTATGGATACTGCTAATAGCCAGCCTTGTTTTCTACGCATCTTTGCACATTCAATATTTACCATTACTTTTAGCACTAACTTTTATTAACTTCCGTCTAGGTTTAGAAATTGGCAGCAATACTTCACCAGAAAAGCATTCTCAAAACTGGAATTTATCTAACGAAGAACGGCAATTTACCCAAGCTGACTGGAATCAACGTCGTCTCAAAGTGTTGTCGATTGGTATAGGTTTTAATGTTTTTATTCTTTTAGGTTTTAAATACATAAATTATTTCCTAAATTTAGTTTTTAATCAGCCGACAAATTCACCAGAATCATTAATTAAGTTAGTTGCACCTTTAGGAATTTCTTTCTTTACATTTGAATGTATTGCTTATTTAATAGATGTTTATCGTGGTGCTACTGCTACTACTAAATTTATCCAATTTGCCACATATAAATTATTTTTTGCCAAACTAATTTCTGGGCCAATTACTCGTTACCATAATTTAGCAATTCAATTTGATACCCTAAGATTTCCCAGCATTGATAGAGTTGCTGAAGGACTGTGGTTAATTGCTAGAGGTGCGGTTAAAAAAGGTATTTTCGCTGATAATTTGGGTATATTTGTGGATTTATGCTTTGGTAACTTACAAAGAGCAGGTAGTACAGATTTGTGGTTAGCTACCTTTGCTTATGGCTTGCAACTATATTTAGATTTTAATGGTTATGTTGATATTGCTCGTGGTAGTGCTTTACTATTTGGTTTAGTTTTACCGGAAAATTTTGATTTTCCCTATTTCAGTACCAGTATTGCCGATTTTTGGCGACGCTGGCACATCACATTGGGTGATTGGTTGCGTAATTATCTTTATTTTCCTTTAGGTGGTTCTCGACGTGGATTAATGCGTACCTGCGGAAATTTATTAATAGTAATGCTAATAGCTGGTATCTGGCACGGTTCAGCTTGGGGTTTTATTATTTGGGGTGTATTGCATGGTGTCGCTTTAGCTGGGCATCGTCTCATTAGTGTATTAAGCGATCGCTTGACAATTCTTAAATCTTTTTGGCAAAACCCGCTAGGAATAATTTTTGCTTGGTTTTTGACACAAATCATGGTTTTTACATCTTGGATTTGGTTTCGTCTCCCCAACCTCCAAGACTCTGCTTTAGTTATTCAACACCTTTGGGGTCATGGGGGTGATCAACAATTTTCCGCAAAGGTCTATATAGAAGCTCTAAATATGAGTCAATATCAAATTTCTTATTTGCTGCTCGGCATAGCTTTGCTGATGAGTATTTCTTATGCTTTTAAAAGAGAAATGAAATTAGAGTTTAGCTGGCCAATTAAAATTGTTTTTGTCCCCTTATGCTTTTATGCGGTTTGGTTACTAGCGCCTCAAGGCAGTTTACCTTATATATACTTTGATTTTTAGGAGTGAATTTGCGGCTGCAATTTCTGTAAACCTCATTACATTAGGAAAACATATAACTGATATAACTAATACTAATTCTAATTATCTTTACAAATTTAAACTTATCCTCTAATGTTGTATACAGGTAGGCAAAACCACCTACCAACATCATAAGAAAATAAAGCAATTATAAAATGACCACAACCTTACAACAGCGCTCAACCGCTAACGTATGGGATCGCTTCTGCGAGTGGATCACCAGCACCGACAATCGGATTTATATCGGTTGGTTTGGTGTATTAATGATCCCTACCCTGTTAGCCGCTACTACCTGCTTCATCATCGCTTTCATCGCTGCGCCTCCCGTTGACATTGACGGTATCCGTGAGCCAGTTGCAGGTTCTTTGATCTACGGAAACAACATCATCTCTGGTGCAGTTGTTCCTTCCTCTAACGCTATTGGTTTGCACTTCTACCCAATCTGGGAAGCAGCTTCCTTAGATGAGTGGTTGTACAACGGTGGTCCTTACCAATTGGTAGTATTCCACTTCTTAATCGGTGCAGCTTGCTACTTAGGCCGTGAGTGGGAACTTTCTTACCGTTTGGGTATGCGTCCTTGGATCTGTGTAGCTTTCTCTGCACCTTTAGCAGCAGCTACCGCAGTATTCTTGATCTACCCAATTGGTCAAGGTTCATTCTCCGATGGTATGCCTTTGGGTATCTCTGGAACATTCAACTTCATGATCGTGTTCCAAGCTGAACACAACATCTTGATGCACCCCTTCCATATGTTGGGTGTAGCTGGTGTATTCGGTGGTTCTTTGTTCTCTGCAATGCACGGTTCTTTGGTAACTTCTTCCTTGGTTAAGGAAACAACTGAAACCGAATCTCAAAACTACGGTTACAAGTTCGGTCAAGAAGAAGAAACCTACAACATCGTTGCAGCCCACGGCTACTTCGGTCGTTTGATTTTCCAATACGCTTCTTTCAACAACAGCCGTCAATTACACTTCTTACTAGCTGCATGGCCAGTATTTGGTATTTGGTTCACCGCTTTGGGCGTCAGCACAATGGCGTTCAACTTGAACGGTTTCAACTTCAACCAATCCGTCATTGATTCTCAAGGTCGCGTTATCGCTACTTGGGCTGACGTAATCAACCGCGCTAACTTAGGTATGGAAGTAATGCACGAGCGTAACGCTCACAACTTCCCCCTAGACTTGGCTGCTAGTGATGTTGCTCCTGTTGCAATGAGCGCTCCTGCAATCAACGGTTAATAATTAAAGCTTTGTTAATAGCTTAATTACAGAATCACCCTCCAGAAATGGGGGGTGTTTTTGTTTTTGTGTAAAAATCTGGTGTTGCTGATAGGTAAGATGGTAATATCCGTAATTAAAACCTTATGCCCAGTACCGCTAATTTTCTCCAATATACCCAATGGTCAGGTATTGCGACAATAGTATTTGCAGTCCTGACAATCTTAGCTTTCATTCTTAAATGGGGCTTTCGCTTTCGACTGGTGGGTGCAACTGGCTTTATGCTGGTACTGACAGGGGGATTATTTTCACTTTCCCTCGTTCCCCTGAGTCGCACAATTATTCCTGGTGCTGTCAAGTACAGCCTAGTTTATGATAACGGTTCTAACCAAACAGTAATTGCCGTCGCACCAGAAATTACTCCCACAGAATTAGAAGCAACTTTACGTCAAGCAGCTAGTAACCTTTATTCCTATGGTCGCTTAGGTACTGGTGGTAGTAAGGAAATGATAGTTCGCGCTCGCACTATTATCCACCCAGAAATAGGGTTATCTGTACCGCTGTACTTGGGTCAAGTAAATCGCACTTTGGTCAGTCGTGAAGACCCAGAAATGGCGGTAGAAGTTTATTTAGACAAGTTTGCTTCATTACCAAAACCCACTGCTTTATAGGTAATTGGTAATTGGGAATGGGTAATTGGGAAGAAAAATATTCTCCTCTTCCCCCTGCCCCCTGCTTCTTTCTTGTTTGCACATTTTTTGGTCATCTATCATACAATAAAGATTATTTTAAAATTTGATTAAGAAATATCAATAGTTTTGGCAAAATCAAGATCATGCCTAATCAACATTCTACTGAAACTTTGTCCACTCAAACCTCTAGTTCATTTTTCAGCCTTTCTGTTGCCCCTGGGAAAGTAATTCGCGGTGCGGGTGTGTTGTCAACCGTTGCGGGTGAAGTTGCTAATTTGGGAACTCGTCCCTTAATTATTGCTGGAAATCAGACTCTCAATCTGAGTCAAGAGAGTTTACAATCTCTTTGCCAATCTCCAGAATTACATCCTTTGTCAGTTTCCTATGGTGCTGATTGTTGTGAAGCTAGTTTGAAAGCCTTACGCAAAGCCGCTAAAGAACATAAAGCTGATCTGATTATCGGTATTGGTGGTGGTAAAGCCCTGGATACGGCTAAATTAGTCGCCCACCAATTGACATTACCAATTGTGACAATTCCCACTTCTGGGGCTACCTGTGCGGCTTGGACTGCCCTTTCTAATGTCTATTCAGAAACTGGGGCGTTTTTATATGATGTGGCTTTATCTCGCTGTCCTGATTTGCTGATTTTGGATTATAATTTAGTTCAGACTGCACCTCCAAGCACATTAATAGCAGGAATTGGGGATGCGATCGCTAAATGGTATGAAGCATCAGTGAGTAGTGGGCATTTGCAACAAACTTTAATTATTGCTGCGGTTCAACAAGCGCGAGTTTTACGCGATATTTTATTGCAAAAGTCTGCTGCTGCGTTACAGTTTCCGGGTGGGGAAGTTTGGCAAGAAGTTGTGGACGCAACTGTACTCCTAGCTGGAGTAATTGGGGGACTTGGTGGGGCGCAATGTCGCACAGTCGCTGCCCATGCAGTTCATAATGGCTTAACTCATATTTCTGGACATGGGAGCATTCATGGGGAAAAGGTCGCTTATGGTATCCTGGTACAACTGCGGTTAGAAGAAATGATCCAAGGAAATCAATTAGCAGCGTCAGCAAGACAACAATTGTTGAAGTTCTATGCAGAGATTGGACTACCCCAAAAATTAGCAGATTTGGGATTAGGTAATATTACTCTGGGTGAGTTACAAACAGCAGCGGAAATTAGTTTAGAACCTAATTCTGATATCCACCGTCTACCGTTTAATGTAGCGTTGGAACAATTGATGGCCGCAATGGTTTCTACCACTGCACCAATAGATATTAATCGTGTTTCCACCAGGGGAATAAGTGACGAGGTGAAGGAATGAGTTTGAGTTGGATTTCTCCCGCAGAACGGATACAAAAATTGCCGCCTTATGTGTTTGCCCGTTTGGACGAATTAAAGGCTAAGGCTAGAGAACAAGGGTTAGATTTGATTGATTTGGGTATGGGTAATCCTGATGGACCTACTCCCCAACCAGTGATAGAAGCCGCAATTGCAGCTTTGCAAAATCCCGCTAATCACGGTTATCCTCCATTTGAAGGAACGGCTAGTTTCCGTAAGGCGATTACTCAATGGTATAATCGCCGTTATGGTGTTACCCTTGATCCTGATAGTGAGGCTTTACCCTTACTCGGTTCTAAGGAAGGTTTGGGGCATTTAGCGATCGCCTATATTAATCCTGGTGATACTGTATTAGTACCTTCACCATCTTACCCTGTGCATTTTCGTGGACCGATTATTGCTGGGGGAGTTATCCATAATTTAATTCTCAAGGAAGAAAATAATTGGTTAATTGATTTAGCAGCTATTCCTGAGGAAGTGGCTAGAAAAGCGAAAATTCTCTATTTCAATTATCCTAGTAATCCTACCGCAGCCACAGCCCCCCGCGAATTTTTTGAGGAAATTGTGGCCTTTGCACGGAAGTATGAAATCCTTTTAGTCCATGATTTATGTTATGCAGAATTAGCTTTTGATGGTTATCAACCCACTAGCTTGTTAGAAATTCCTGGTGCTAAGGAGATTGGTGTCGAGTTTCACACACTCTCTAAAACCTATAATATGGCAGGTTGGCGCGTTGGTTTTGTTGTCGGAAATCGTCACGTTATCCAAGGTTTGCGGACTCTGAAAACCAATTTAGATTATGGCATTTTTTCGGCTTTGCAAACAGCAGCGGAAACTGCGCTGAGTCTCCCTGATTCTTATTTACATGAAGTGCAACAACGTTACCGCACTCGTCGAGATTTTTTAATTGATGGTTTGGGTAAATTGGGGTGGAATATTCCCAAAACGGAAGCAACTATGTATTTGTGGATAAAATGTCCGGTGGGAATGAATTCTACAGATTTTGCTTTGAATGTTTTACAGCAAACTGGGGTGGTTTTGACTCCTGGAAATGCCTTTGGTGTGGGTGGTGAAGGCTATGTGAGAATTAGTTTAATTGCAGATTGCGATCGCTTGGGTGAAGCTTTACAAAGATTCAAGGAAGCGGGGATTTGTTATCAATCGGAAGTTTCTGTTTCTGCGTGATCATGCCTTAATTAGTCCATTATTCCCTACAAGAGGTCAAAATTGAGTTGGAACTAAAATTTGAATGGGATGAAGATAAAGGTAAATTAAATCAGAAAAAACATGGTGTTTCTTTTGAGGAAGCAGCTTCAATATTTAATGATCCTTTATCTATCAACTTTGACGATCCTGAACATTCATTAGGAGAGAATCGCTATAATAGGATTATCCAATCAAGGTAGATATTTGTTTGTTTCTCATACAGATCGTGATGATAAAATCCGTTTAATTAGTGCAAGATTAGTTACACCTAAAGAAAGGAGATATTATGAACGAGAAAATACAATATGAATTAGAAGATGACTTAAAAGAAGAATATGATTTAAGTCAACTAAAAAATCCTATTCGGGGTAAATATTCTCAACGGTATCAACAAGGATATAGTGTTACTATTCATCATGAAGATGGGACAACAACAGTAGAACATTTCCCTAAACAAAATGATATAATTATTCTTGATCCCAGGGGAAACGCATCTTATCAATAAGGACTATTTAATCTCAATAATGACCCAAAAATTTGCATTAACGTCTACTTATTGACAATAATTTAAACCATCACGATGACTCTGAAAAAATCCATCAAACGATAAATACCGATTCTTTCGTTTATACACAAAAATGGTATTTTGTCAATAAAATTTAGATGCGTTTCCCCTGGTTCTTGATCCTGATGTGAAACAATATTTTCCTAATTCAGAATCTGTTAATTCTACTTTAAGAAGTTTAATTAAATTAATTCCTCAAAAATAGAAAATTACTACACCAATTTCCATCTATTTATTGCTGATAGATTGGGTGAAGCTTTAGCTTGCTCTGCTTGAAGTAACATGATAGAATCGAGACGGAGTCTCTATAATTCATTCCCTGTCAGAGACAGGGAAGGAGATTGACTGAGTTTCCCACTTACCGCAAGGTCTTATGAGTAAACTAATCTTAGAAATTCCTGATCAAGTAACTGAGGGATTACGTCTACCTCCTGATGAACGTCTGCATCGCATCCGCACTGAATTAGCAATTAGACTTTATCAAAAAGGGATTCTTTCTTTTGGTAAAGCCCGTGAATTGTCGCAATTAAGTAAATGGGAATTTCATGAGTTATTGGGACAAGAAAATATTGATCGTAGTTATGATTTAGAAGAGTTAGAAACAGATTTAGAGACATTAGAAATATTATCATGAAAGCAGTTAGTAATTCATCGGTTTTAATTGCTTTAAGTAGTATTGGACAATTAGAGTTAATTAATCAACGGTTTCCCGATGGTGTTATAATTCCACAAGCTGTGTGGAAAGAAGTTGTGGAGACAGGTATAGGAAGATTTGGTGCAGAACAAGTAGCAAAAGCTTCATGGTTAACTATTTTACCAGTTAGTAATATTGCTTTAGTATCGTTATTAAAATTAGAGTTAGATGAAGGTGAATCAGAAGCAATAACCCTGTTTATTGAACAACCTAGTCAAGCTATTTTACTTGATGAGAAAAGTGCTAGACGAGTTGCAAAACAAATGAATTTACCAGTATTAGGTACGGTAGGAATTTTGATTTGGGCTAAACAAAATGGATTAATTCCTAATTTAAGAGAACAACTGGATTCTTTACAATTTGTTGGTAAGTTTCGTTTAAGTAATTTAATTTATCAAGAAGCTATTAAAAAAGTTGGTGAATAGTGTAAAAAATTGTTGGGTTTCCTTGCGTCAACCCAACCTACATGACTAAATCTTGATGACGTTCCTGATTAATGATATCAAAAACTTCATCAATTTCTGTATCATCTTTCCATAAACCAATAACAGTTTCTAACTCTTGCCATTTTGGTTGTTTAATTATTAAGTTATCTGGTATTTCTATAGAAATTTCTACTCCATCAGGTAGAAGAATTTTGTCTAATGTTTGATATAATAATTCTATGGTGTTACCTTTGATAATTCCTTGTATTTTCATGATTTATTCCTTCATTAAATATCTAAGTTATAATTCATTGTAACCTAAATTTTGAAAGTTTAATACATCATTTCCATGACAATTAGGAATGGGATAATGTTCTATTTCATAAGCCTCAATTATCGTTCCTAATGTATCCAATAAATGATAAAGAGGATGTTGTTCATTAGTACCAATTTCATCAAGTAAATCATTTAATCTTGTAATTGCTTGTTCATATTCTTCTTCATGCAGAATATCTTTAACAACTATTTGCGTTTTGTTATCCATATAACCAACCAAACCAAAAGAGTCCATCCCAAGGTAGCAATTATGCTTAAAATTAATGAAGCTGAAAAGTAATTTTTTGGTAATAAAGGTGAGTTGATCTTATCTATGTGCGTAGTGATAATACCGGAAAATATAGCACCACCACCCAAACCTATACCTAATACTTGTACTGTTGTTTCTAAAGAGCGATCGCTCTCAGTTTGTTATATCTCTACTATAGCACGAATCGAGTTGATAGCCTGGTCTAAATTCATTTTAATTTCTTCTAATAAGGTAAAATATATAAACCCGATGGTGTATTATCATCAGGCAGAATATCTTTACTACTTTTCACGTTTTTATTCTCACATAAAACGGCAAAAGATTCTAAACTGTCTAATCTCGCTAAAAGTTCGCTGAGGGTATCTAAATATTCAGCTATAGCAATTTGGCGAAGTGTCCATGTTTCATCCCACTGGGAACTATAGGACATTTGAAATTCTACATCAATATTAGTTTTTTTGCGGCGAATATATTCAGCAGATAATGTATAATCATTGGGGTAAATTTGAGTAATTCTTTCTACTCGTTCTGGAGCAATATGTTCTTGAAAACGAGAATTTGTAAACCGATAAGCTGTAGATAAATAGGAGTTTTCATTACTAATTAATTGACTACTCCATCTTTCAACTACTTGTTTAAATTTAGAAATTTCTACAACTAATAATTCTCTAGCTTCTTGATGTTGTCCAATTTCTAATAATAAGTTAGCTTCTGTTGCTATTGCTACTGCCCAACCTTGAATAGCAATATCTGTATTTAGCATCAATTCAGCATCTAATTCTGGGGTAATTTGTAGTGCTTGATTAGCTAAAAATAAGCGAACTCCATCAGCTACTTTTAAACATTGTCTCGGTGATTCATTAGGGAAACGTTTACGATCATTTAATTCGGCATTTAATTCAGCAATTTCTTTAATTATCATCGCTTGTTGAATGTGAGAAATTGCTTGAGCGAGACTTTGTTGTTTTTGGCGATTATCTTCTACTAGTAAGTAAAGATAGGAAAGTTGTCCAGAGATAATATCTAAATTATTTTCAACTCTATTTAGGCTGGCTTCTACTCTGTTAAAACTTTGGTCTAATTTATTTTCAATTCTATTTAAGCTAGATTCTAGTCTATCAAATCCTGCTTCCATAGACTGTTGAATATGACCTAAAGTTTTTTGAATTTGGTGCAATTTATAGCCCATGTATGCAAAACCAGCAATACTTACACCAAGATTTAAAACACTTGCACCAGCAGCTATTTGAGTTAATCCCATTGCGGCCGATAGAGTTTTTTCTATTCCCATTAATTTATGATAGGTTAATCCATGACCTATGACATTAGCTCCACCTAATACGGGAGAAGATGCAACATCTATGAGTTTGTTAGTTAGTCCTGGTGTTTCTGCTAAATGACAAACTATTTGACCAGCTTTTTCTGTATATTTAGACCATCTAATTACGCCGCCATAGCGTGTCATTGAGCCATCTAATAAACATTCAACAACTTCTTTATTCTTAACTAAGAAACTAGCATCAATCAACATTTTATTTTCTCCTAATTTTAGCGGCTATAAACTTCAAAATTTCCGTAGGCTTCCATTTGCAGTCTAGGTGATATCTTAAAATCAACTGCTAAATCGCTTAATTTACGAAAAGCATCATATCTATCAAGTTGATTTACAGTAGGATTAAAACCGGAATCCGTTAATTTAAGTTCAATATAAACTAGGTGAATATCATATTCTGATTCTTCTCCTTGAGATACTGAATAGCGGTTAATATTAGATATTCTTTGTTGATAGTCTATTTCTGAACCTGTCCATAAATATTTTGTCAGTTCATAAAGTTGTTCTCCTTCACTAAAACTAATTTGTCTTTTTGCTGAAATGGAATTGAGAAAATCTATTTGTGATGCTGAAATTACTAAAACTAAAACCTGTTTAATTCTTTGTACTGGAGGAGTTTGTACTGGAGGAGATGGAGAAGTAAAAACATATTCATTTTGTCTTGTTTCTGGTCTACGAGTTGGTTGTTGTGGTTGTTGTGTTTGTTCTTTTTGGCGATTAATTATATAAAGCCAATAACCAACTGCTGTAATTACAAAGGCAATAATCACAATTACTTTCATGTTGTCACTCCTTATAGACATCCGAGATAAAAATGAATTAACACGATCATAAAATTCATTATCAGTATGAAAAAGTTTAAAATTACCTAAAGGACTTGGTATTTCAAAACTTTTCTTTTCTGTTATACTTTCTGTTCTCAAATATTTAGTAAGTTCTATAACTGCATCTAATTGAGAATTTCTAAGAATAAAGTTAGTTATATTTTCATTTTCAGATATTTTTAATTGTACAGTCCAGGATTGAACAGCATAATATAACTTCAGATTAAAAGGGATATTCTGTAGTGGGCGGTTATATCTTCTTTGTAGTTCATCAGTAACTTGATTATAAACTTCATCTAATGCTTGAATAAAACTCATGATTTATTAATGATTAAAATTGTATAATATAAAGGGATTGTTGAAAGTGAGAATAAGATACTCTCACTAATTCTATCAAATCATAATGAAGATTCACTACAAACTTCTTCTAACTTTTGACAAACTGAATTTACCCTATTCTTCTTGATTTCAAAATCTTGCCAAAATTGTTTTTCATGTTCAAAATTATCCTCAATAATTCTTAACTGCTTTTCTAAAGCCCGTTCAGCTAAGTTAGTAATATCATCAACTGATTCTTCAAAAATAAGACTAACATAATCTAATCTTCGCAAAATCCAGTCAAGTAAAATATCCCATAAACTGCCTTTTCCTTTCTCAATTCCACTTAACCATTGTTTAGCCATTAAATCTGGAGATGGTAAAAACAATTCCACATATTCAACATCAGCAGTAATATCACGAGTTACTGCTTCTGTGTAATTGCGAGTAACTGGCCTGCTTTTGGTTCTACTTTTTGTGCTTTTATAACATGAACCACTTTGATAGTATTCTGTGTAACTTTCATATTCTGTTTTAGTGCGTGTTTCGTATTCTGTTTTTTGCCCAACTACCTCTTTTTTCTTAGTTTGTTTTTGTTGAATGTTAGCTTCTAAATCAAAAAATTTCTCTGGTAAGGTAGGTAAATTATGAGATAATTTCTTGCGTAAATCACTAATTGCCGCTTGTTCAAGATTAATGGAAGATGCAAAAGTTTCTTCTGATAAACAAATTTTCAATCTTTTAACTTGTTCATCAACTAATGATCCTAAAGCCTCTTCAAATTGTTTGGCTTTTCCTTGGAGAGAAAACTCTGCTCTTTTTGATATAGCTTCTCTCATAAAGTGATATAAAAATCTCACATGACGTTCATCATGTTCAAGTTCTTTTTTACCATTATTATCATCTGCTCTAACACTTTTGAATAAATATTCTGACTGTGGAGAAAATTTACTCAGTCTGCGACTAACATCATCATAGGTTTTAGCAATACGATCAGCTAATGCAGGTGATGTTACTGCCTGAAGTTTATCTCTTAATTCAAAAGCTCCTAAATTATTTTTTAACGAGTCACGAACTGGAATAACTAAAACTTTATTTAAGTCACCTTCTACTTCATTAACTGCATTAAGAATCTGAGAAAATCCTTTACGTCCTTTTTTTTCAGCATCTTGTTTAACCTTAATAGGAGCTTTAGGATCATTTGTTTTCAAAAATCCTATTAATTGCTCAACTTCTGAGCTAAATTCTTTACCTATTTTTTTGATATTTGTCTGTAAATCTTGACGAATTTTAGTTATTTTATCCCTTTCTAATTCAACCTGTTCCTGATTGTATATTTTCCGGGTTTGAATGAGAACATCTAACCGTTGTGATAAAACAGAATAGTTTTCAAATACTTCCACTAATGCAGGAAATATTACTAACTTATCAAATGATTCTTCTACTCTGACTTGAAAACGTCGCCAAAGTTCTTTACCCCCACTCCATTCTAAACAATATGAAATAATTTCCTGCATTGTATGATCATCAATAGGTTGATCAGCATCTACTTTATCTTCAATCTCACGAAACCATGTTTTTAGATTACGGTTTTCAACCACATGAGAACGAAAAACTTCCGCAGATTTTTGAAATACAGATGGAAGAGATTTTAAAACTTCCCGTAAATCAGTATTTTCAGCATTACTAGAGCGAAAAATATCCGCAGATTCTTGAAAAATAGATGGAATGTTTTTTAACTTTTGCTGTATATTCTGTTGTATATTTTGCGGTGCTGTTTCTGGCTGAATAGCTGTGTATTGAGATTTAATAGTATTCATACAATCCTTAAAAATAGCTTTCAAGAATTGTAATCTTGTCTTTTGATCAACTGTTGAAGGTTCATTTAAAGCGCCAGCACCCCAAGCACATTGGGCATAATATAAAAGACGAGCATTAAATGGTAAAACATCTGGCAATTCAGCCAGTGATAATGTCTCTTTAATTTCTTCTCTTAACTTATTAATTCTCACATCTAAAGGTAAATCATCCGCACCACGTTGATCAACTCGATTTAAAATAAAAATCATCGAGTCTGTACGCCCATGTAAATATTGAACCACCTTTTTTAATTCTTCTAATAATCGTTTTCTATGACTATCATCTACCTGCATATAGTCCAAAGCAACTAAACTAAATGCCTTATTAACTTGCTCTTGAATAGTTGCCAAATTAGTCCGATCTTGCACTGATTTTAAACCAGGTAAATCAATTAATTCTACTCCTATTCCTGGAGGTAAACCTAATAAAATAGGATCACAAGCTGGTAATAAACTCACATAAGCTGTTATTTGGGGTGCAACATATTCGCCTTTTTGTCTTGCTTCATGATAGGAGTGCATAACTGAACGAATACGTTGATATAAATCATCATCAGTTAATCCCGTCCATTCTCCAGTTTCCCAAGCTGCATCTTGGGTTTTTTAAATAATTAATTTTGACTCTTGAGAATGTTTGAGTGTTAAAACTCCTCCACTCATTTCTCCTGCTTCAATAGGCGCAATTTTTCGCCCTATTAACGCATTAACAATAGTTGATTTTCCAGAGGAAGTAGTTCCAATTGTAGCTATCCGAAAACTAGGATTTTCTAATCTGTCTAACGCTTCTTCAAAAGCACTTAAAAAACCTTCTAAGGAAGAGTTAATACTAGGATCTGCAAACACATCAGGAGATGAATTAACTAGGTTAGCAGTTGCATTACCTAATTGCTTTAATAGACTGCGAGCGCTGTTTAATTTGGCATCAATATTCATTACCATTAAGTTTACCTTTTTGTAATCTTGGTTGATTGAGAGTAGTAAAAATCTAATTTTTACAATGTTTTAAATCAAGGATGTAAATAGATGAGATGAAAAATATAAGCAAGATTGAAAAAACGGACACAAGCAAGACGCTTGCAATACTAAATATCATAACCATGTTTAAGTCTAATTGTAAATACTTATATAATTATTTTTTTGATACTTTTATTAAATTAAATACATAAAAATTAAATTATTTTAATAATCCGGGGAATAAATTCCCTGTCTCAAAGCCAAAGTTTAATTTACTGAAAGAACATTTGACAATTACATCCTGTAAATCCTTAAATCCTGGACATCCTGATTCAGACAATTGCTAGTTTATAATTTATCCAAGGTAAAATGATCCAAGGTGCGCGAATAGTAGGCGCAAACTATGATTATTCAGGTAGATATTAATCCCAAAAACGAACCTTAAAGGAGAATTGCATCTTGGAAGTTAAAGCAGCAGTAGCTTACACCGCAGGAAAACCTCTCACAATTGAAACTGTACAATTAGCACCACCACAAGCCGGAGAAGTCTTAATTGAGATTAAAGCCAGTGGGGTTTGTCATACTGATGCTTTTACCCTGTCTGGTAATGATCCTGAAGGTTTATTTCCGGCAATTTTAGGACATGAAGGCGCTGGTATAGTTGTCGAAGTAGGGGCTGATGTCAAAAGTCTCAAACCTGGAGATCATGTAATTCCTTTATACACTCCCGAATGTCGGCAATGTGATTATTGCCTAAGCTTCAAAACCAATCTCTGTCAAGCAATTCGCGGTACACAAGGACGGGGGGTAATGCCCGATGGTACGAGCCGTTTTAGTATCGGTGGCGACATGATTCACCATTATATGGGTACATCCACCTTTGCTAATTATACGGTATTGCCAGAAATCGCCGTTGCTAAAATTCGGGAAGATGCCCCTTTTGATAAAGTTTGTTATATCGGTTGTGGTGTGACAACAGGTATTGGTGCAGTTGTGAATACAGCTAAAGTAGAACCAGGCGCAAACGTGGTAGTTTTCGGTTTAGGTGGCATTGGCTTAAATGTGATCCAAGGGGCGCGAATGGTGGGCGCAAATAAGATTATTGGTGTAGATATTAATCCTAAAAAACGGGCTTTAGCTGAAAAATTTGGCATGACACATTTTGTCAATTCCCAAGAAGTTGCAGGTGATTTAGTTCCTTATTTGGTAGATTTAACAAACGGTGGTGCTGACTATTCCTTTGAATGTATTGGTAATGTCAATATCATGCGTCAAGCTTTAGAATGTTGTCATAAAGGTTGGGGTGTGAGTGTGATTATTGGTGTAGCTGGTGCAGGTAAAGAAATTAGCACTCGTCCCTTTCAATTAGTAACTGGCAGGGTTTGGAAAGGTTCGGCTTTTGGTGGTGCAAGAGGGCGGACAGATGTACCGAAAATAGTAGATTGGTATATGGATGGTAAGATTAATATTGATGATTTAATTACTCATGTGATGCCGATTGAAAAGATTAATGATGCTTTTGATTTGATGCACAAGGGGGAATCTATTCGGAGTGTGGTGACTTTTTAGGTTTTTGTTTCGCGCAAAGACGCTAAGGAGCAAAGGCGCAAAGGAAGAAAGGAGTTATAATTAATTCAAGGTTACTAGGTTTTAATTATGCAGACACAAGGGGGGAAAGAATCCGCTGTCAACCTGAATCTTTATGAAACGGATTTTTATGCCTGGACTCAACAACAGGCTAATTTATTACGTTATCAGCTATGGAATCAAGTTGATTTAGTTAATTTAATTGAGGAAGTTGAATCTTTGGGGAGAAGGGAACGCCAAGAATTGAGAAATCGTCTGATTATTTTAATTGGACATTTACTCAAGTGGGAATATCAATCATCAAAACGTATTCGTAGTTGGTTAGCAACTATTCGGATTCAACGCCGAGACATCATAAAATTACTGAATGAAAATCCTAGTTTGCAGTCTTCTCTAGAAGTAGCACTTGAGGAAGCTTATGAAAATGCTAGGGATTTAGCATCAGGAGAAACCAATTTACCGTTATCAACCTTTCCTTCTCAATGCCTATATTTATGGGAAGATCTAATTAACCTCAACTTTTATCCTGGTGACGTTGCAAATGATGATTTGATGCAATAATCGGCATTGCTAAATTAAAATATAAAATTGGAAACTCACAAATTTCAAACTTTGCGCCTTTGCTTCTTTGCGCCTTTGCGCGAAACATAATTTATTATTCTCCTAACTCCTCAAACAACTTCGCTAACATCACATTAGAAAATATAAAACCATCGGGATCGCTAAAACGCAACCTATCCCCAACAATCTTCACCCAACCCTGAGCAAAGTATGGTTGCAAACAGCTTTGAATTCTCTCAACTTGATGGTTGCCAAAGTTTGTTGCTAAGGAATTTAAACTGATTCCTTCGGCTAACCGTAACCCTAACATGAGAGTTTCTAACAAAACATCTACCTGTGGTGTGATTTCACAATCAATGACAGCACCATTTTTTAACCATTGGTAATATTCCTGGGTTTTGCGAGGACGGGTGAAGCGTTTACCTTGTATATAGCTGGCTGCACCCATACCAAAGCCATAATAGGGGCGATTTTGCCAATAAACTCGATTATGTTGGCATTGATGTCCTGGTTGGGCATAATTGGAAATTTCGTAATGTTCGTAACCTGCATCAGTTAAGGTTTTTTGCCCTAGTTGATACATTTTGACGGTGGTTTCATCTGTGGGTAAGGGATGATCTCCCGGTTTGTAATAACGATTGAAGGCTGTTCCGGGTTCAATGGTCAGGTCATAGATGGAAATGTGAGTTGGGGTGGCTGCTACTGCTTGGATTAAGGAATCTTGCCATTGTGCTAAAGATTGATACGGTAAGCCAGAAATCAAGTCTAAGCTAAATTCGGGAATCTCGACCTTGTGAATTAACTCTATAGCTGTAAATATATCTATAAGGGAATGCGATCGCCCAGCAGTTTTTAACAATTCTTCTTGGAAAGCTTGGACACCCAAACTCACGCGATTTACTCCTAAGCTACGATAACCAGCGATATGTGCAAAATCAAACGTCCCTGGGTCAATTTCCATAGAAATTTCTACCCCAGAGGCAATGCCAAATCGCTGTTCTAAGGTTGTCAATATAGATTGCAACTGTACTGTTGATAATAGTGAAGGAGTACCACCACCAAAAAAAATTGTTTCTAAAGGTTGACTATAAGTTGGTGCAATCCTGATTTCTTGACATAAAACTTCAACATATTCGCCAATTGTCCCAGAATTTTCGCCCCGTGAGTTATTCCCGACCACAAATACCGGAAAATCGCAATAAAAACATCGTCGCCGACAAAAGGGAATATGCACATAAGCAGAACTGGGAATCCCCCAACCAATATCTTTTTGACTCATTTTGAACAATAGTGAAGTTAATTTGATTTGACTGTTAAAAATAATGAAAATGAGGAGTTTGTTTACAACTTTTCATCCTTTTTCCCTAAAAATAAAAATAATATGCAGTAAAAACGCTTTAGTTATAATGTTGGCATATTCTGTCTGCCTGAGCAGCTAAGATGATTCCATCACTAAAAAGGACTCAAACAAGCATACTTTACTCTATCGAATAAATATCGTTGTAGGAACACAACATAACCATGCTGGATGTCATTATTATTCTCTCATTTATCTTGGCAGCGTCGGGAATAGGTTATTTCAGCACTGATCTACTCCCCCCTGGTACTCTTAATGGAGTTAGTGATTTAGATGCCTTACGCCTAGTTTTCGCTGTCTTTGCTGCCATTATCGGTGGTGCAGTCGGGCTGAGTTTCCAGACTACATACCGTCGGCTAGAGTCACAAGTCCGGGAAATGCCCCTAGAAGTCATTCTCACCCGTGCCATTGGCTTAGTAATTGGGCTATTACTCGCCAATCTGATGTTAGCCCCGCTATTTTTATTACCCATTCCCCCAGATTTTGGTTTTATCAAACC
This sequence comes from Dolichospermum sp. UHCC 0260, assembly GCF_009711985.1. Taxonomy (NCBI): domain Bacteria; kingdom Bacillati; phylum Cyanobacteriota; class Cyanophyceae; order Nostocales; family Aphanizomenonaceae; genus Dolichospermum; species Dolichospermum sp. UHCC 0260. The sequence continues at coordinate 72,022 of NZ_VIKZ01000016.1, forward strand.
TCTTGTTGCGGTTGTTGGCAGTATTATCCTCTCTGTTACAGGAATGAACTTAGCAGATACTCACGGACGGGGTTTGTTAAGATTAATTAACCCCAATACTGTAGAAAGTATGGTGGTGGAAGGAACTCTTAAACCTGCTAATACTAAGGTTTTAGATACTAGCTGCATTATAGATGGCCGGATTGAAACATTACTAGAAACAGGATTTCTAGAAGGATTAATTCTTGTCCCCCAATTTGTTTTACAAGAATTACAACAAGTAGCTGATGCTAGTAAAGACCAAAAACGGGTCAGGGGAAGAAGAGGATTAGAAATTCTCAACCGCATTCGGGAAACTTATCCTGAACGTATTTTAATCAATCCTGTGGACTATGAAGATACTGCCACTGTTGATGCTAAATTGGTGCGTTTTGCTCAAGAAATCAATGGCACATTACTCACCAATGATTATAATTTGTCGAAAGTTGCTAGTGTGCAAAAAGTTCCAGTTTTGAATGTTCATGATTTAGTCAATGCTGTTCGTCCAACTTATTTACCTGGTGATTATCTTGATTTGAAAATTCTCAAAGAAGGAAAAGAACCAACTCAAGGAATTGGCTATTTAGATGATGGCACAATGGTAGTAGTGGAAGAAGGTAGAGGTTATGTTGGTGGTGAATTGCGAGTAGTAGTTACCAGTGCTTTACAAACTTCTGCTGGGAGGATGATTTTTGCCAAACCCCAAGCTTCCGCATTAGCCTAAGGAATATGGCACGGAAAACTAGAGTTAAATTATGTAAATCGGTGTGGGGAACTGCACCGATTTTGTTGATTAAGCTGAATGCTTGTATTTGGCTGATCAATCTCAAACAGGGTATTGTTATCTAATTAATATTAGAATACGAATAGTAGTTGGTAAATAAATTTAGATATGAAGACCATCTTATCAAGTGAAAAAGCATTTATTATTCGGACTGAGCGAGGACTCACAATTGCGGGAACGCGCATCACCCTTTATGATGTAATAGATTTGATCAAGGCTCAGTATCCTCCTAAGTTAATTCGAGATAAATTCAATCTCACAGATGAACAAATTAGTGCAGCTTTATCTTACATTGACACAAATCATACTCAGGTAGAAGCTGAATATCAAGAAGTTCTACAAACTAGAGAAGAAATTTATCAATACTGGGAAGAACGTAACCGCGAACACTTTGCAAAAATGGCAGCAAAACCACAAAAGCCCGAAAAACAGGCTCTTTGGGCGAAACTTGAGGAGCAAAAAGCCCAACGTACCTCAATAAAGCCATGATATTTTTAGTGGATTACAATCTTGATGGATACGCTGTAGTTTTGCTGGGAATCTTGGCGAAAAACGGTTGGCTTGAGTTACTATCTATTCGTTTTGTCACATTTCGAGAAGCGGATTTATCAATAGACATCTCCGAGAATTAAATGTACGTGACTTGAAACCCTTGTAGAGACGTTCCATGGAACGTCTCTACGATCTTTTTCGGAGATGTCTAATGGTACGATCTTTTTCGGAGATGTCTAATGGATAGTAATGACCGCGCAGTTTGGTGTTATGCTCAAGCAAATCAAATGATGATCCTCACCGCTAATCGGAATATGAAAGGTGAGGATTCATTAGAACAAGTAATGCGTGAAGAAAATACAGCAACTTCATTTCCTGTGATTACAATTGGGAATCTTGATCGCATTGACGAATATGATTATCGAGAACAATGTGTTGATCGTATAGTTGAGATTATCATAGATATTGATAATTATTTGGGAGTAGGTCGGCTTTTCATTCCATAAACATCATAAAACAGTCTCATTATTGCTTCAGTGTCAGATATTTGATATTCTCTGACTATCATTATGGTGTTTTTACAGGTTTGATATTTTTGGCTTTATAAAATGTTTCTAAACTATCAGTATCGCCGACAAAACGCCAATGCCAAGGTTCATAACTGACACCTTGAAGATTATTTTTCGGAAAGGAAATTTCAAAACTAAACTTAGCCGCATTAGCCTGTAACCACTGATAAGCTTTGGTATTATCAAAATTGGCTTGGAGATTAGTTGCTGGGACTGTGCCATCGCCAACATCCACCGCATAACCTGTATGATGTTCACTATGATTTGGTGGTGCGCTGAGGGCTGCTCTTTCGGCTGGGGTTTGATTCCGCTGTGCGCCTACACCGAAAAATAACTGCTTTTGCTCTTGTACAGAACGAAAGCCAGAAATTGGAACTAAAATTACACCCGCACTTCTAGCGGTTTGTACCATGGCTTGAAACTTGACAGCGGCAGATTTTCGCATTCTGATTCTACTGTCACCCGTAATTGGGGCTAATTCTGATTCTGGTGCTTCTGAATAGGGAAAATGTCCCAACACTGTATCATTATTATTTGGGGTATTAGCGGCTATGGGTGTAGAACTAATCGGTGCAGCTACAGAATTAGCAGTTGGCTTAGGTGTTGTCAGCGAAAACAAAAAACCACTAGAGACAGCCAGTAGCAAAAATCCTGTTAATCCACCTATAATCAAAACCACAGGTTGGACTTTGATCTTACTTCCTGCATCATTTGTATCGCGTAAAGCTACTGGGATATCATCACCAGAGAGAGGGTAGGAATTGTGCGGTTTTTTAGGAAACCCAGCTTTATTCAAGTTTTTGCTCCTGTTTGTGTTTAATAGTTAGTTAAAGAAGAAATGAGTTTTGTTTAATGCTTAATTTTGAATTATGGTGTAATTTTGATAAATCTTTTAGAACTATATATCAAGTTAGTGGGATTAATCCTAGTGGGATTTATACTGCGACGTAAGTTGCCTAACAATACTTCCACCTACGTAGGTCAATTTCTCTATTGGGTGGGAGTACCTATAAGCATCATCGGTTTTTTACTACAAACAGATTTATCAGGACAGATTTGGATTGCACCGATAATAGCTCACTTGGCAATCTTTCTGGGGGCATTATTAGCTTGGTTAAGAATCAAAGCCCAAGCCCATTTCATTGATTCAGTTCCCCCCGCGACAACTCAAGGTAGTTTGATTCTAGCAGCAATGGTAGGTAATACAGGTAATTTGGGTTTTCCCATTACTTTAGCAATGGTAGGTAAAGAATATTTTGCCTGGGCTTTATTTTACGATATGTTGGGTTCGCTGTTTGGTGCTTATGGTTTAGGTGTGTTTCTTGCTGCTAAGTTCGGTAATAATACTCAAAATCAGATGCAAATAGCAAAGGTAATTTTGATTAATCCGGCTTTATGGAGTTTTGGATTTGGCTTATTATTGCATCAAGTGACGCTTCCCTCTCCA